>DCUE01000065.1 GCA_002328465.1 Candidatus Dojkabacteria bacterium UBA2222 | reverse complement strand
AGTTTTATAGATTTTAAGGGTATTAAATCCTTTTATGAAAAGATTGCTAGAATAGACTATCTCTACTATATGTTAGGAGAGAAGGTACAAGGCACATCTAGTATTGATAGTAAGGATTTTCTCTCCGAGACAGACAACCTAAATCAGAGCCTAACCTGTGCAAACAAGTATAAGGCCAAGATTTCATTAATAACCTCTCTAAGGCTTAACAGGGAGCTCTCAAATAGAGTAAACAGTGTTAAGGATGGGAAGAGTAAACCTTACTCTCCTTTAGAATTACAAAGATACGGTGAAAACTATGCGGCAGAGTATGTTGATAAAACAAAGGCAAATTTAAGAATAATCAGATTGGGAACTGTAATTGGAAAAGGAGTAAATGAAATCCTTGATAATACACTTCATAAGCTATTTCTTGATGCTACACAAAATCATCAAATTAATATTGATGGAGATGGATTAGAAATACATAACCTAATTCACGAAAGTGATGCAATATATGGAATCCTTAAGTTAACCTTCTCTGATGATACAAAGGGAGAAGTGATTTCCCTATGCAACAAAAATGATTACTCCACGCTCTCAATTGCATATAAATTGCTTGAGATTGATGTGGAAGCTAAGGCAATTAAATTCACAGAGCAAGTAGATGATAGTACGGTACTTCAAGATTTATACGTACCCGCACCAAATGCAATACAGTATGGATGGAAACAGAATGTATCTCTTGAAGAAGCAACAATAGATCAGGTAAAAGCTTACTATGAAAAATCAGATAAGAAATGGGAAATAGATAAGACCGAGGGAAAAAGAAAATATATAGGACAAGAAAACATATCCAATATATCTAAAACAAAGTTGGGTGCTTTCTTATCATCTGTAATTAAACCCTTCAGTTTTTTAAACAAGCCAAAAGATCTTTTCCAAGAGATAAATTATTCTAAGATTATTAAGACAGGTTCTTTCTTAATACTCTTTATCTCTCTGATATATTTCTTGATTGCACCATTAATTGGAATCTCACTCGGAGGAGCGCTAGTATATACTCAAGCGAAATCTCTAGAAAGCTCTATTTCTAATTTAGATTTTAATAAAATAGACAGAGATACGAAATTCCTTTCAGTGAATATTGCACGTGTAGAGAACAATTTAAATAGATTGTACTGGGCCTTTAAGATAACAGGCCTAAGAGAAGAATATAAAAATCTTTCACAAGTCGTTCAGGGAACAAAATATATTGCTGAAAGTTCAAAAGATTTAGTAATCGGATTAAGACCATTGGGAGAGTATATTAAAGACTTTGAACCTGCTATCCAGGCAGAGGGAAAAGAATCTGAAACTATTAAGGAGTATAGTCAATATTTAGAGGCCATTGATGATAACAGATACTCACTAAAAGAGGGGATTTACAAGATGTCTCTTGCGGAGAATCTAATTACTACAGCAGAAACAAAGAATTTCCCGAAAATTGTTAAAGATTTGGTTTTTGAATATAAAAATCTCGTTCAACAAATAAATAATATTGTTAAACCCCTGGAAAAAGTCTCTCAATTCTTGCCAGATGTTCTTGGTCTCGAAGAAAGAAAGAGATATTTAATACTACTTCAAGACAGTGGAGAAATTAGGAGTACCGGAGGATGGATATCAAGCTATGCAATAGTTGCAATAGAAGATGGGCAAATCAGAGAACTATTTGTTGATGATATATATAATGCACAAGCAACCCTAAATCTCAAAGGTTACTCTTACAGATCTCCTAATTCTTTAATTCGAGCTTTGCAAAATACTTCTTACTCATTCCCACTGGTAAACTGGGACCCTAATCTGGACAATGTATTACTTACCTCCGAACAGTTTGTCTATGATTTAGGAAAGGGGAACACTCTTGATGGATTGATTGTAATGGACACAGTATTTATACAAAAACTATTGGATAAATGGGGTGGTCTACAAGTTCCAGGAGAGAGCGAATTAATTACTTCAGAAAACCTCTATACCAATATCTTTGAATCATATTCAGGTGAACTTCCGAATGAACCACGAAAATCTACTTTCCTAACAGATTTCTTTAACACGGTAGTAACAAAAGTTCTTTCAACTAAGATTAGTGATAGCTCAGAAATATATGAGGCCATATCTGAATCTCTAGAAGAGAAGCATATGCTTTTTACATTCAAGAACTCTACCGCAAGGGAGTATGCTGACAGTGGAGGGTGGGATGGAAATCTAGATGCTAAATTCCAAACAGCCCCAATTAATATAGATTGGAATTGGGGAAATAACAAAGCAAACCTATATCTTAAAAAGAATCATACTCTAAATGTAAATATTAAGGATGAAAATACTGTTGATTACACATATCAAGTTGCAATTCAGAATGATTCAACGGAGGAAAAATACCCCCAGGGAGAGTATCGAAACTATGTTAGAATTTTCATCCCATATAATGCGACTGTAACAGGAATAAAGGGTATAACAAATAACAAGTATGANNGAAATCAAATATCGTGTTATCAAGGATTCTAATACCTCTAATTTCGTATTGATAAAAGCTGACTCCCATTATGAAATGTACCTAGATATATATAAACAGCCTGGTAGTAGGAAAGATTCATATAATTTATCAATAAATTATCCAGAGGCTTGGGTTATTGAAAGCAATGAGGGTCTAACAAGGATTGAGAATAATGTGAACAGACGTTTTGAGCTTTCCTCAGATCAAGAATTCTATATCTCGTGGCAGAGATAGTTAAAGAACTACTTTCTCCTGCTCCTTTAAATAAAGATAAAGATCGAGAATCTCCTCTACAGAAGTCTCTTTCATTGAAGAGAATTTCCCTATTTCCTCTACATTCAAGTCTGTGTTAATCGGCATCCTATTGCTTATTCCAATTGGTTTAAAGAAAGTTGCAATATGATTTGATTTACAATTTACGCAAGAGAAGTGTATAATACTCGATATATTTGTGTCCTGTATTATTTCTAAATCACTCCTAGAATAAGGATTACCACATTTATCGCAAAATTTAGCAATAGTATCAATAAAGAATTGCTTCTTCTCATCTAAATTATTTTTATTAAAAGACTTTACCATATATTAAATTATACCATAATAAATAATGAGTAATTCCTCAAATAAGGCAAAACATATCCAAGAATTAGTTAAAAAAGGAAAAGAGCAAGGATTTCTTTCTCAAGAAGATATCTTAGAGGTTTTCCCTACTATAGAAGAGGATATCGTTCTCTTAGATGATATTTTTAAAGAGTTACAGGAAAATGATGTAGAAGTATTAGAACCAGAGGAGGATATTGTTACAGATAGCGAGGAGCTAACACTTGAAAAGAAAATTCGAATACTAAAAACTATTCAATCTAGTCTATCTACAGATGCTATTAGATCATATTTATATGAGATAGGTAAAATCCCCCTATTAACAGCAGAAGAAGAGGTAATACTTGCAAAAAGAATTGAGAATGGGGATAAAGAGGCTGGACAGTTATTAATAACTGCAAATCTTAGATTAGTTGTAAGCATCGCCAAAAAGTACAGTAAGAGTGGATTAGAGCTTCTAGATCTAATTCAAGAGGGCAATATCGGTTTAATGAGGGCAGTAGAAAAATTCGATTACCATAAAGGTTTTAAATTCTCTACCTATGCAACATGGTGGATTAGACAAGCAATTACTAGGGCAATTGCAGATCAGGCTAGAACAATCAGAGTACCTGTACACATGATAGAAACTATAAACAAGTTTAATAAGGTAAATGGTACTTTGACAACAAGGTTAGGAAGACAACCAACAGATGAAGAGATTGCAAAGGAAATGGATATTGAATTAGAGAAGATAGCGGAGATTAGAAAAATTAAACAGAATCCATCCTCTTTGGCTACTCCAATAGGAGACGAGAAGGATAGTAAATTACAAGATATCTTGCCAGATGAATGGTCCCAAAGCCCAGAGGATTTTGCTACCTCTGAATATCTAAAGAATCAATTAAAGGATATCTTAGATTCTTTACAAGATAGAGAAAGAAGAGTCCTTTCATTAAGATTTGGACTAACAGACGGTGTAACAAGAACACTTGAAGAGGTTGGAAGAGAATTTGGAGTAACTAGAGAAAGAATAAGACAAATAGAAGCGAAAGCATTAAAGAAATTAAAAGAGAAATCTTCTGAAAAGAAATTAGATGACTATATTGATATTTAGTCCTTTGTCATCTCAAAGAAGGAGCTTGGTTGTATAGCAAAGCCATTTTGAATTCTCTCTGAAACCGCATCTAAGATTTCCTCATCAAATTTGGGACTTAATGGTTTTGTATATGTTTCAGCATTTGGATTTAAGGTCGAGAAAGATTCTTTCGAGAAAATAAGGACACCACCCCATACTATGGCTATTATTATAGATAACAGTATTACTACAAAATATCTTCTAAAGACCTCCATAAGTATTAATCATAAAAGTTTACATTTTCAATTAGATACACCCGAAGAGATAAGGAATAATCTGTATTTCCCTTATCATCAACTTCACTACTGTAAGAGATTCCTTCGATTACAGGATACATTGGTAGGGCTTCTAATTCCTTAAGGAAGTTAATAAGATTTATCCTACTACCTGTTACTGACAATCTAACAGAGTACGGTTTTAGAGCTAGAACTTTTAATTCAGTCTCATCATACTTGCTCTTTTTATAATCTGAGAATCCAATATTTCGTAAAACAAAACTCTGCCTTGTAACGATTGCATCCATATTTGCCAAAAGAAGACTAAAGTTTTGAGAGGTAGGGAATATCAATGTTAAATCATTAAAAGTCTCCTTATTATTATTATATTGTCCATCAAGACTAGTTAAGGCATTCAACTTATCCTTCAATGCTGCTGATACCTGTTCTTTTTTCTTTATCTCTTTCTCTATATTTTGAACCGTCTTAAATGTAGGAACTACTGCAAAAACAATGAGTAAAATTGTTACAATGTATGTTAATCCGGTAAAAATCATTTCGCCCTTTTTGTCTGGGCCACGTTTTACCATTTTTACATATTCTACTTTTCTTGCACTGCTCTCTAAGGTTCCCATCTATTTATTTCCTTTTACAACATTAAATGTTAAAGATATCTCATATTCCTCGCCCTGTAACGATATGTTTACTTTGACATCCGAATACGAAGCGTTGTTCTTCAAAGAATCTTCATAATCTCTCAATGCTTTGAAATCTGTAGTCGTAAGAGCCAAATTAACTCTACCATTATTAATAGAAATACTCTCAACATTCAATGTCAGAGGAATACCATTAAGTATTTCTGAAATTAAATTCGAGTTCAAATCTTGACCCTCCTTAATTTCTTTAATATCTCCCAAAAGTGTTTGTAGATTCTCATATTTGATAACATTCTTTTTCCACGTCTCGTTTTCCAAAACCTTAACCTGAGCATTTATCTCTGTTGTTAAATCATTATTCCTACCATCTTTAATCAACCTATACGCAAAGGCAAATAATACAATCGCTTGCACTACAATAAGAATTGTCTTCCCAA
The DNA here is from genome assembly GCA_002328465.1 of Candidatus Dojkabacteria bacterium UBA2222. Taxonomy (GTDB): domain Bacteria; phylum Patescibacteriota; class Dojkabacteria; order SC72; family SC72; genus UBA2259. The sequence goes on along the minus strand of DCUE01000065.1, from coordinate 22,637 downwards.
TTGTAGTCAACCATGCGAATGAAGTCTGAAGTACGCCATCTGAACTTCCCACTGGTTGTAAGAAGTTTATTGATTTTGTTTGATCTTTCGTTTTTAACATTAGGCAGTGTATATGATTACTATTCCAGTATATAAGGTTTTTTGAAAACTTTCCATATGATAGTGGAAGAAAATATATTCTGATATAATAAATGTTGTAATTATGGACAAATTTCAATCAAATAAAATCTTTATCGGTGTATCGTGGCCATATGCAAGTGGGAAGATTCACCTAGGACATCTGGCTGGTCAAAATATAGCATGCGATGTTTTTGCAAGATATCATAGACAGAAGGGGAACAGGGTATTAATGGTCTCTGGAAGTGATAGTCATGGAACTCCCATACTCTTTAAGGCTGAAGAGTTAAATATCTCTCCTGAAGAGTTAGTAACAAAATCTCATAAAGAGATAGTTGAAACTTTTAAAAAGCTCTCCTTACTCTATGAAAACTATACTACAACAACTACAGAGAATCATAAAAATGTTGTTCAAAATATTTTCTTAGTACTGAAAGAAAGAGGATATCTGTATCCACAGAAGTCAAAGCAGTACTATGATGAGAAAGTAAGTAAATTCCTTCCCGATCGATATGTAAGAGGTACGTGTCCAGAATGTGGAGCAACAAATGCAAGAGGGGATGAGTGTCCAGAATGTGGTAAATTCCTAAAACCAGAAGATTTAATTGACCCATATAGTACACTCTCTGATACGAAACCTGTTTTGAAAGAAACTGAGCACTTCTATCTTGATTTGAAGAAATTAGAACCCCAGATTGCTAAATGGGTTGAAGAAAGTAGCAGTGATTGGAGAAAATGGGTAAGAGAATTCTCAAAAGGTTGGCTCAAGGAGGGCTTGGAAGCTAGGGAGGTAACTAGAGATTTAAAGTTCGGAATTCCCGTGCCAGTAAAGGGTTGGGAAGAGAAAGTAATATATGTATGGATAGAAGCAGTTGTTGGATACCTTTCTGCTTCAATAGAATGGGCACAAAATATTGAAAAACCAAGTGAATGGGAAGAGTTCTGGAAAGATTCCACTTGTAAACATTACTACTTTATCGCAGGAGGAAACACACCCTTCCATACAATAATATGGCCAGCAGAGATATTAGCATACAGTGAAAAATACGAGGATGATACCCTATGGGAAAAATACAAATTCCCAGGAGAAAGTAAAAGAGAGAAATTAAATCTCCCATACGACGTACCTTCAAACAAAATGCTTCTTTACAAAGGGAAGAAAATGTCAAAGGGAGATGGAACTGGCATGGACGCTGATTCTCTACTTGAAAAATATAGTCCTGATTTAATTAGGTTCTTCTTCTTAAGATATGCACCTGAGAATCATGATAGAGAATTTGAATGGAAAGATTTTATAGATTGTAATAACAACGAATTAGTTGCAAACCTTGGAAACTTCATAAATAGGACCCTTACTTTCATAAGTAGTAAATTTGAGAACAAAATACCTAAGGGAGAATTAGAGAAAGAGGTTGAAGATTCAATAAATAAAGCTTTCAAAGAGATTGGTCATCATATCGAAAAATGTGAATTCGTTAAGGCAAGCGAATCCCTATTAAAGTTCGGAGACTATTCAAACAAATATTTTAATGATAAAGCTCCCTGGGTTTCCTTCAAAGAAAATATAGATGATTGTAACAACACGATGTATAACTCCATCCAGCTAGTCAATGCATTAAGAATATTATTAAAACCTTTTACCCCAAATAGCTCTAAGAAACTCTCTGACATGTTAAATATAGATGAAGAATATGATGCCAACCAAGAGCTAGAAACAAGTGGAATAGTAACAAGATTTGAAGACAAGTGGTCTTTCAATAAATTAGAAGGTGGGAAAAATCTTAATCCCCCAACGATTCTTTTTGAGAAAATATTAAGTCAATAACATCAAGTATTTCCAAAGATTTTCTTTTCTGGTATAAAGACACCAGGAGGTGAACATGGCTAAAGACATCGCGTTCTCTTTCACTCCCCCAACGGGGAAGCTCACTTCTCAAGCCTCAAAGGAGGAAGAGAAGAAAAAACAGAAACCTACGGCATCCGTTGGGAAAAAGAAAGGAGGTGATCCAGTTTTTAGGCGCAATGGCTAACAGCTATTGCAATGATGGAGGGAATCCGTTTTTTGACTTACGTCTTAGATTCCCTCCATCTCTTTTCTTTTTACTCTGATATTTGAATCTGTTCACCCATCAAAATCCCCTCTGTCAGTTTTAGCTTTACTAATTCCTGCCATACGGATTCTGTAATAAACGGAATGAAGGGGTGCATTATTTTTAAATTCTGCTTAAGAATATACAAAAGCTCTGTAAGTCTTGAGACCCTCTCCTTAGAGCCCACTTCTTTATCCTGTATCTCTGATTTGATTTCTTCTATCCATACATCGCATAACTTATGCCAGAAAAATTCCCTAATTTCCTCTGCTCCGAGATTGAATTGATACTTACTAAGATATTTCGAAACCTTTTGGATATGTACCTCTGTTTCTTTTATCCTTTCGGTTTCCATATCTACAACCTCTTCCCTAACGGCATCAACCTCCGCATCATCGATATTCATAAGGATGAATCTACTAGCGTTCCATATCTTATTTACAAAATTTCTATTACCCTTTATTTTCTCTTCTCTGATTGGAGCGTTTGATCCTGGAAGAGCATCGGAGTAATACCAAAGTCTAAGAGCATCTGCCCCATATTTCTCAAAAACTTCTTGAGGTTCAATTCCATTACCCTTACTTTTTGACATCTTAGAACCATCAGGGGCAAGAATCATTCCTGTAAGAAAGATTGTTTTAAATGGAACCTCTTTCGTCCTATATATTCCCAACATTAACATCCTTGCTGACCACCAGAAAAGAATATCTCTTGCATGAATCATCATTTGAGTAGGATAGTATTTTTTGAAATCCTCTCCACTTGGTCCTCCGAGAGTAGAGTATGGCCATTGACCTGAACTAAACCACGTATCAAACATATCTGTTTCGGGTTCCCATCCTGCACCCTCTTTTGGGATGTTCTCACCAATATAAATGCTTCCATCTCCAATAACTTTTAGGTTAAATTCTTTTTCGAAATCTTTAACCGTTTTCCCTTTGTTCTCTTGTAACCAATCGTACAGTTTCTTTCCCCCGCTATACCAAACGGGTATCCTCTGCCCCCACCACAGTTGTCTCGAAATACACCAAGGTCTAATATTTTCAAAGAAGAACTCTAAAGCTTTCTGTTGGCCCTCGGGAATAACTCTTACCTCTCCTGAATGGAGAGCATTTAGGGCTTCTTTTGCTAAATTACTAACATCTATATACCACTGATTTGAAATAACAGGTTCAACAGGGGTTTTGCATCTTTCACAAATTGCTACCTCATGTTTAATATTCTTAATCTCTTCTAAAAGACCCAAACTATCTAAGTCTTGACACAATTCCTTAGAACATTGAAGTGTATCCATTCCTTTGTACTTCTCTGGGATATTACCAGTCATTTTGCCTTCTTCGTCTATTACATTAACAACTTCAAGGTTGTATTTAATACCTAATTCGAAATCAACAGGAGAGTGGGCTGGAGTAACCTTTAGAGCTCCCGTGCCTACTTCTATGTCTACAGATTCATCCGCAATTACTGGAATCTCTTTATTTTGTATCGGGAGAATCACTTTCTTCCCTATATACTCTTTGTATCTATCATCCTTTGGGTTAACTGCTACAGCAGTATCCCCCAACATAGTCTCAGGTCTAGTAGTAGCAACCATAATGTATTTATCTTTTTCCCCAACAAGTGGATATTTAATATATGCAAAAATACCTCTCCTCTCTTCATGCTCCGTATCTATATCTGCTAATGCAGTCTTGCAGTAAGGACATATATTTACAATCCTCTTGTCCCTGTAAACCATCCCCTCTCTAAACATCATCTCAAAGGTTTCATATACCGTTTCTGTTAGTCTAGGATCTAATGTAAAAAACTCTCTGCTAAAATCGGCACTTAATCCAATGTTTTTCTCCTGATCTCTTGCATTGGAGGCATTCTTCATACAGAATTCGTAACACTGTTTATAGAATTCCTCTCTTCCCATATCCCATTTGTTCTTACCTTTTTTCTCTAACTCTTTTGTAAAGGCTGTTTCCGTTTGAATACCTGCATGATCTTTTCCAGGAAGAAGTAGAGTAGGGTGTCCTGTCATCCTCATATATCTCCCTATTGCATCATGAAAAGAGTAACCACACATATGTCCAAGATGTAAATTCCCATTAGCATTTGGTGGAGGTAATGATATTGTAAAAGGTTCCTTCGCATCCTCTTTCAAAAGTGCCTTCATTGTATCTGGGTTAAAGAATCCAGATTCCTCCCAGAGGGTGAATATTTCCTTTTCCTTTTCTTCAAATGTCTTAGAAATGTCGTTTTTCATTGAAAATATTGAGAATAAATTGTTGTATTATATCAGTATATATTAACCTTTTACATAGAGAACATTCAAAATGTTCTTAATATCAACAGTATTTTCGATACATTTGATATAATAAAGATATGAATAAAAACGAAAAACAAATACTTAAGCTATGCACGCTATCTGGAACTAGTGAGATTGGTAGAAATTGCAACTTCATAGAATATGGAGATGAGATTGTAATCGTAGATGCTGGATACTCTTTTCCCGGACAAGAGATGTATGGAATAGACTATTTAATTCCTAACTTCAAATATTTAAAGAAAAACAAGAAAAGGGTTAAGGCAATATTAATAACACACGGGCACCTAGATCATACTGGAGCACTAAGATGGATGCTACCCGAATTAGATTTCCCACCTGTATATGCAGGAGCATTTGCCAAAGCTCTAATTGAGGCTAGGTTAGAAGAATACAATCTTAAAAATAAGGTTAAGATTTTTGGGGTAACAAGACACAGTACAATAGATATTGGAAGAACATTAAGAGCAACTTTCATCGGTATTAATCATAGTATTCCGGATGCTTTCTCAATCTTTTTACAAACCCCAGGGGGTAATGTTTTCTTCTCAGGAGATTATAAAATTGATACTCAACCAACCAATGAGTTAGAAGCTGATTATGGAAAACTAAAATCTCTCAGAGGTAGGATTGACCTCGCCCTTATGGAAAGTACAAATGCAACTAAGACTGGAAAGTCTCCGTCTGAAACAGAGGTTTATGAAAACCTTGAGAAAGTAATCGCTAAAACAGAGGGGAGAGTAATTGTTGCTGCTTTCTCATCTCTTCTTACACGATTGTACTCTCTCTTTGAGATAGCAAAGAGAACAAATCGTAAAATTGTAATATCTGGAAGAAGTTTAGAACAAACTATAACCATTGCTAGCAATCAGGGGTATATTAAAATTCCTCAAGGCTTGATGATTAGGGAAAGGGATATGAATAGGTATAAAGATAACGAGCTCTTAATACTTTGTACTGGTAGCCAAGGAGAAAGGTTTGCAGCTTTGAATAGAATTTCTTTGAATGAACACAAGTTTATAAAAGTAAAGAAGAAAGATCTAGTGATAATGTCTTCCTCTGAAATTCCAGAGAATGTCTCAAGTATAGAGGCAATGACAGATCGGTTAATTGGACTTGGTGCAGATTTACTTAAAGATACAATAGAAACTAAGATTCACTCAACGGGTCATGGGAATCAAGAAGATATGAAAATTATGTACGACCTTGTCAAACCTAAAACTGTTATGCCAATACATGGACCTCTGACCTTTAGGTATTTCAATAAGAAGAACTATGTGTCCTGGGGAATGAGAGATGAGGATGTCCTTTTGACAGATGATGGGGAGATGTGGTCCTTTAACGGGCATGATTGGAGGAAAGGCAAACCTATTGATGCGAAACCAATCCTTATAGATGGTTTAGGGGTAGGGGATACTGGAGAAATTGTACTTAAAGATAGGAAACAACTTTCAGAATATGGAATGTTTATAATTGTTTTAAACCTAAGTACAAAAACACACAGGTTAATGGGTCGACCTCAATTTGTTTCCAGAGGTTTTATCTATATGAAAAAATCACAAGAGTTGTTAAAGGAGATACAAACCATTATTTATGATGTCCATAGGGGATGGATAAATAGTTCACAGAGTAGGAAAAAATTTGAATATGATGAGTTAAAATCCGAGATGGAGAAATCAATAGGGAAATATATTTACAAGAAAACAGAGAGGGAACCAATTATTCTAATAGTAGTTGTATAGTTAGAATGATTTAATGATATAATTTACCCATATGATTAGACTGCCAATTATAAAACCTAAGAGGAATTCTCTTCTTGACGGTATAACCCCAATCGTTGCGTTAGATATTGGTACTGAAAGTGTAAAAAGCCTTCTTTTCACAATGGGAGAGTACGGCGTTTCTGTTAATAGAATTTCCCGAATAGAACAACAGCAACATGCAATGAGGAGTGGAATAATAACAAATTTAGATACTGTTTTAGATAACTGCAAACTAGCTATTAACCAACTTGTTACAAATCTTAAACCCGAGGAGTATCCAAAAAAAGTAATAATGGGTATCGCTGGGGAATATATACAAGGCGTCTCAATAGTTGTTAACTATGAAAGAGAAGAGCATTTTGAGAAGGAAGTTACTAAAAAAGAACAAGATAAAATCATATCTGAAGTTAAATCTCAAATTGCAGTAAGTGGAAGAGAAGATCTCGGCCTTAGAACTGGATTAAAAAATGAAGATATTGAGATATTACATATAACACCTACCGGCTTAGAAATAGGAGGGATGCCTGTAAATACCTTAGTAGGATATAAAGGGAGGGATGTAAAACTAAATTTCTATGCATCTTTTGCACCAAAAACATATACAGAGGCTTTGAGGAAAGTTGCAACCTCTTTAAACTTTGATGTACTAGGTATAGTTTCTCAACCGTTTGCAGTTGCAAGAGCTCACTCGGGAGGAAGTCATACGAATTTCTCAGCAATCTTTCTAGATATTGGTGGAGGAACAACAGACGTTGCAATCGTTAAGCATGGGAATGTAGCAGATACACAGATGTTTGCCTTCGGTGGTAGGGCGTTTACAAAAGAATTAGCCAGATTAACAGATGCTGATTTTAGACATGCAGAGCAAAGAAAGATTAAGTACTCAAACAAAGAATTACCAAAAGAAGTAATGAGACAAGTGCAAAGAAGCATGTACTCTACAGCAGGTTTGTGGATGAGAACATTAAAAGTGGCATTAGAAAATTGTGATGATATTGGTCCTCTTCCTACCCAAATCTTTCTATGTGGAGGTGGTGCATTGCTTCCTGATATTAAGAATTCTTTAATGGAATTCCCTTGGAAAAAATATCTCCCAATTACCGTCGTTCCTAAGATTGATATGTTCACTCCAAATCTTTTAGGCTCTATTGTTGATAATAGTGGAGATTTGCAAAACCTTTACGATATTACTCCTGCCTCTCTTGCTAAGTTCCTTTACGATATGGAGGTAGATAGAACTACAAAAGATATAAATTGGGAAGTATAAATATGGAAGACAAAATTGCTACATCAAAAATTATAATAGACAGTTCTCATGAATTAACTGATCTAGTAAGAGAGATTCACAGAAGTAAAGCAGAGAGAATTGTTCTTACGTTTACAGAACAAACGGACATATTAATTAGCCCAATAAATCTTAAGGTCCTTCAAGAAGCTGCCGAGAGAGAGGGGAAGTTACTGATTGCTCAAATAATACAAAATCCAACGGGTATACGTAATGCTAAACTTGCAAATATAAAGAGTATTGACACTCCAACAAATCCTACAGAGTATGAATGGGAAGAGGCATTTGAAATGATACAGGTAAGAAAAAGGGAGAAGCTAGAAAAAAAGAAAACCCTTGAGAGAGTAATCATAAAGGAAGATGAAAAAGAAATCTTTGAAGAGAAAGTCGAAGATAATATTGAGAAGGAGAGAATTACCCCTGGATATATTGATAAGCGAGGAACTAAACCTCAGAAATCTTTTATCTCAATAGATCAGGACATACCACTTAAAGAGGTTGAGAATGAAAGCTTGGCAGAAGCAAGTATTTCTAATTCAAACTTAAGAAAGTCTCTCATCCCTAAAATAGGAAAGCCAAGAATAAATATTGGGGATAAATTAAAGTTCATAAACAAAAAGAAGTTAGGAAAGATATTGATTTTCATCTTCGTACCTTTGATACTTCTTTCAATATTGGGTTTCCTCTTGTATAACCAATTTGGAACACTCGTAAAAGTAAAAATCTTTGTCGCATCAAAGACCGTAGAGGTAGAAAATATTTTGACAGGTGATAAGAATATTGAAGAAATTGATTTTGAAAACCTAAAAGTTCCAATCAAAACCGAAGAGGAAAGTAAGAGCTTATCAGACAGTATTACTGCCACGGGCAAAGCATACAAAGGAGAGAAGGCCACAGGGAAGATTAATATCGTCTATGATGTTGAATGTAATGAGAGTACTCCAAAAATTACTCTCCCTGCAGGACATACTGTAACGACCACTTCAGACAATTACTCCTATAGCCTTGTAAGTGGAGCTGAATTAGGGTGTGATACAACCCTCATGTTAACAAGTATTCCTGTCGTTGCAAAAGAATTTGGAGATGTATATAACTTCACTACCATTGGGAAAAGCTTCTCAGTACAGGGATACTCTACAGAAACACTCTTTGCTAAGAGTTCTACTGTTTTCTCTGGAGGAACAAAGGTTGAATATACAGTCCTCTCACAACTTGATGTCGACAATGCGGTAGAGCAGTTAAGTACAACTGCTATCGAAGAGGTTAAATCTGCTCTACGAGAGAGTGGAGGAGGTTGGGAAATTATTGAAGATACTATCCTAAGTGAGGTAGATAAAAGCAGTATAAAAACAGATAAAAAGGTTGGAGCTGAAGCAACTACAGTTAATCTTGATCTAACAATAAAAGGGACTGCAACCTATTACAAAACGACTGGTTTAGCTGAGAAACTAGGAGACCTTCTTAGAGAGAAGGCTGAAGAAGAGAATCTTTTCGAGAGTGAGAAAGATTTAGAACTTGTTTTAGGAGATAAAATAGAGAAAAAGGTAACTATCGAATCTGTAGCAAAAGACATTGTTAAGATTAAGATTGTAGCTAAAGCAACAATTAAACCAAAAATTGATAAAGAACAGTTAGTTGCCGATCTTAGGGGAAAAAGTTGGGATGAAGGAAAAGATTATATAAATTCCCTCAAATACTCTGAAAAGAAAGCTGAGGTTGTATTTAATCCAATAAATTATCCAGCCTTCCTAAAGAGGTTCCCAGATAGAAGAGGGGGTATTCTAATAACTATATCCGAACTAGAAATAGAGGATTAAAGCTTTATTTTGATTCAATTTATTGATAAAATGGCATGTTTATGTACCCGTAGCTCAATCGGATAGAGCAATTGCCTTCTAAGCAGTAGGTTGTCGGTTCGATTCCGGCCGGGTACAAATTGGGAGAGATGCCTGAGCGGCCGAAAGGACACGCTTGGAAAGCGTGCGTATGAGAAATCGTACCGTGGGTTCGAATCCCACTCTCTCCGTTTCTCGTTTGAACTCTATTTCCTCTCCCTTTATTTCTGATACAATATGTAATCTAGAAGTAAATATTAATCTTACTAGTAAATATGTTGCATTTCTTTTTAATAATTGTCTCTCTGTTAGTTATTATGAAAATGGCAGAGGTCTTTATTAATCAGTCCGCCTCCTTTGCAAAGAAATTCAACTTAAGCGGATTCTTTGTCGGATTTTTACTTGTATCCTTTGGAACATGTTTACCAGAACTAACGACCTCTATATATTCAGTAACTCTGGGACATCAAGAAATTGCAATCTCAAGTGTAATTGGTAGCTATATATCCAACATCTTCCTTGTTCTTGGCTTCCTTGCTCTCCTCCGAAAATATAAACTGAAAAAGAGGGATACCAATTTCAATATCCCACTACTTTTATTAATTACGTTTGGTTCTCTTTTATTGTTAGTGGCCAATGTTTTTGTAACCTCGGTCTTTGTCGGTGTTCTCTTTGTGTGTATTTTCTTAATTGCTGCATTTATTGTTAACAAGAATAATCACTCTGAGAAGCAGTTCAAAATTGTCAAACTTAATTATTTCTTCCTTGTGGGCTCTTTAGCTTTGATTATTTTGTTCAGTAGAATCTGTATTGATAGTATTTTAAAAGTTACCACCCAGCTTAATCTCCCCGAAGTACTCATTGGTTACTTCATCTTGGCCCTTGGTACATCCCTGCCAGAATTTATTACTCTATTAACTTCGTTGAAAATGGGGAGAGAAGATATCGGGTTGGGAAATTTGGTAGGTTCTAATATGTTTAATATCCTATTCATCCCAGGTATTCTCTCCTTTATTGCTCCTCTTGACTTCGCACCTTTTCAACTTGAGTTGGTATTCGTCTTCTTTGCAGCTGTCTTATTGTTTATTTTCGGATTAATAGGCAAAAAATATTTTATTAGTAGAAGGGAAGGTTTCGTTCTTCTTCTCTTGTACCTTGTTTTCATTTTAATACAGGTCTTCAGGAATCTATAAATATATACAAAGTTTTTTTCAAATGTTATCTTTATGTATATGTTGGATATCATTGGGATAATATATTTTACCCTCTCAACTTTATCCCTCTTAGGTATCTTTCCTATTGGGATCTATGAGTTTTTAGATTTAAGAGAGGGTTTTGCTATTAGCGATTACGGTGTACTCCTAGAAACAAGCACCTATTTTAGTATCTCTGCTGTTATTACCGGATTGCTTTGTGGGCTTGATTCTATTACGAACCCTATATACAAGAGGGTAGGTAAGTTACTTTACAACTACCATGCTTTTTCATCTTTTGCTCTACTTGGGATAGGACTCTTTCCTTCGTCTGGATTACCGATGTGGACCTTCTCTAGGGTATTACATTGGGGGTTTGCTCTTACTTTCCTTCTTGTATATCCCCTTACAAGATTATTGATTGTAAGAAAATTAAAGAAAGGACTCTTTCTACCTTTATCAATACTCTTTACTTCTCTTCTAGTAGTATCTTTCCTTGTTATATGCTTTGTTGATTTCAAGTTTGTTGCATACCCTGAATACTTACTATGGATAGCCTTAGTTGTATCTATCGTAATCGGCAAGATTGGCCTATTAAAAGAGAACCCCTTGAAATAGGGATTCTATCGTATCATCCTGTAACATTAATCTCTGATATTTCTTTGATAAAACTAGCCGTTTTGAGGATTTTTGCACAAGAATATCTCCTCGAGATTTATACTCAAAAAGAGTAGGGTAAAATCTTTATACAACCTGCTTATTCCTCGCTCTCTTCCTCTTTTTCCTCTTCGTTAACAGTAGGAAGTATCTCTTTGTCAGAGACAGGGATTATTTTAACTCTTCTATCTTCCCCCTCACCAACACTCTCTGTTTTTATATCATCAAACATCTGTAGGGTAACATGAACCGTTCTTCTGTCAGAAGGATTCATTGCTGGTAATTCAATCGGTTCTCCAAGAATCCTCGCATCGTCTGCTTTTTGCATTGCCAATCTCTCAATCTTTCTATTTTTCTCCTCTTTATACCCGCAAACATCTAGAACTACTCTGTAATTAGTTCCTTCTGGTAGTTTGTTCCTTAACATCATGCTAAATACATACTGAACGGATTCTAAATGTTTCCCATGATTCCCTATTAAATATCCTAAATTCTCTCCAGAGAAAGATATTTTAAAATATTTAACATCATCTACCTCTTCCATTTTGAACTCATACTCTGCCTCAATATCCAAAAGAGAGAGTAGGGAGTCTAATTCTGCTTTAACAATCTTTTCCATTTAAGTATCATAAAAATTTATTTTTCATTCTTCTTCACTAGGATATCCCAAAGATTTTGAACTCCCTTCTTTGCCTTATCAAAATCCAAAGAAAGATACTGTACAACTAAAAGTAGGGATTGAATCATCCAATACCAACCCAATGCGGCCGGCATACTTATTGTAAAGAATACTGTCATAAGGGGAAGTAAAAGGATTGTTGATTTCTGCATTTTAGCTTGTAGCTCTTCTGTCTGAGAGCCACCTTTTTCAACCTTCTTCGCAGGAGCAGAAAGGTTCTGCATTTTTTGTGTAAAAACGGAGGTGAAATACTGGGTAACTCCAACAAGTAGAGATAGTCCAATATATGGTAGGCTCTTCATTGAGAAATTTCCAAACTCTGCTGCAACTTCTTTATACGAACTTGTTAGTTCCCAAAAGAGGAACTTCGTGTTTATACTTGCCCCCTCTACAATACCTGTAAGCTCTTTTACCCATGGATATAGTCCATCAAGACTACTTGATGTAACAGCTCTAATAACAGCTATTAAAACAGAAAGTATTATTAACTGGGGAATGAAAGTACCTATACAACCTAGTGGGTTATATCCAACTTTTTTATACAACTTTACCTGCTCTTGGGATAGTTTCTCTTTGTTGTTTGCATATTTCTTCTGTAACTCGTCCATTTGAGGTTTAAGAGATGCCATTTTCTTTGTCATCTCTGTTTGTCTTTTAACCAATGGTATCATTAAGATTCTTGCTATAACAGCAATACCTAATATTGCAAAACCTAAGTTTTCTCCAAGAAAGTTATAGAGAATTATCATTAAGTTAAGAAACGGATAGAAGAGTACTGTATTCCAAATTGTTGATAACATATTGATAATAAAGAAAATATTAAAAATCTAGAGCATTATACATCAATCTTAACTATTTTTCAGGTATTGGATCATATTGCCCTGGCTCACTCCAAGGGTTACATTTAAAAACTCTCTTTATTGCAAGATAATTGCCCTTGAATATCCCAAATCTCTCAATCACGCCGTACCCATACTCCGAACAGGTTGGGTTGAATTTACATGCTCTAAGATTGGGGTTCGTTTTCCCTAAGTATCCATGGTCAAGAGAAAGAGTCTTCTGATAAAGCTTAATCAGCATTAACTCAAATCTTTTAAGAACTTCGAATGGCATCAGTAAACTGTTTGTTAAAATCTTTTTCCAATTTTTCATATTCGTTACAGTATATATATGCAACATAGAGAAAACTACTACTTCTTACCTCTGGGATTTTTTCTCGTGCTAACTCTCTTAATATTCTAACCATCCTATGCCTTTGAACAGCATTTCCAATCTTCTTGCTTACTACAAATGCAAATTGAGGTTCTTCTATCTCTGGAGATTTTTGGGTTATTAACATACCGTACTCCCCTCTAAACTTTCTACCTCGTTGGTAAAGCTCCTTAAAATATTTATCTTTCAGTCGGTTCTTTTTGGGAAGCATATTTTAGTATACACTACCTAGCTCTAGATAGTGGTCTCTTTCTTTTAAGTTTGTATTCGTTACTTACTGTTAAGAATTTTCTACCTTTTGTTCTTCGTCTTTTAAGGAGTGCTTTTCCAGAAGCATTTTTATTTCTTGCTCTGAATCCAAACTTTCTAATTCTTTTTAAATTTTTAGGCTGATATGTTCTTTTCATTTCTTTGTTATTCTAGAAACAGACCTATTATATATTACCTTATAGAGATATGGCAAATATTATATTATTTTTATCTTAAGAAATTTTCCTCCACATGTGTATATCTCGGATAGATAAAATATAACTTTCCAAAAACGCTTATGTAATGCACCTTTCCCTTGAGTAGCTTCCCCTCTATCCACATCTTTTAAGAAATGAATATAATAGGAGTATTAGTCCCAATCGACCATTGACTGCCCTCACTTGTTATTAATATGTTTATATATACTTTAAAAGTATGGATAAAATTGATTTCGAAAAATACGCAGATAACATTCCCAAGCTAGAAATAAGAGAGGGAGAAATTTCCATTCAAGATATAGATACGGATGATGTTTGGAAAATTGTTACTGAAAATTTAAGGATGGTTTTAGATAGGGTAGAGTATGATTCTTGGTTTGCTGGTACATACCTTGAGAAGGTTCAAAATGGGGTTGCTACTATTTCCTGTTCTAATGAATTTAAAAGAGAAGCTATACTTAGAGATTATAATAAGTTCCTTCAAAGCTGCTTAACAAAAGCCACTGGACAGAATTTGCAAATTGAAATGATTGTTAAAGCAAGTGAAGCGAAAGAGCCAAGAGAGAGGTACAAATTTGTTACAAACACAGGTAACCCAATAATGGATCTCTTTACAAAGATGGAGGGAGACAAGAAGAAGTACGAAGATGCCGTTAAGAGAGCCCGATTAAATCCTAGATATACTTTCAAGAACTTCGTAATAGGGTCAAACAATCGATTGGCAGAGGCTGTTGCACAGTCTGTTGTTTCGGATTTGGATAATGATAGTATTGCGAAGTCATACAATCCTGTCTTCTATTACGGTAGTACAGGTGTAGGCAAGACACATCTTATGCAAGCAATTGGTAATGAAGTTTTAAGAAAAAACCCAGACAGAAATATCGCATATGTTTCTATAGAGCAGTTCTTAAATGAGATGATAGAAGCTATTAGAACAAGAAAGAACGAGGATTTTAGAAGTAAGTATAGAGAGGTAGATCTCCTAATTATTGACGATATACAATTTGTAGAAGCATATCCAAAGACTCAAGAGGAACTATTCCATACTTTTAACACACTATATCAGGCAAACAAGCAAATTATCTTAGCTTCGGATAGGCCACCTAGAGATATCAAAAATATTACAGACAGATTAAGAACGCGATTCGAAGGCGGTATGGTGTGCGATATACAAGCACCAGAGTATGAGACGAGGCTTGCTATTCTAAAGCAAATTATGTTAGAGAAGGGAGTTACCGTTCCTGATCTCTTCTTAGAATTAATAGCCAAGAATATAGAGAGTAGTGTAAGAGAGTTGGAAGGTGCTCTAAACAAAGTAATAACTCTTACTAAGCTAGGAGAGGTTCCATCATATGAGGAGGTCGCGAGAATCTTACAAGTTGATATTGAAAGTAAAAGAAGGAGAGTTACTCCAGAAAGGTTATTAGAAGTGGTCTCTTCTGTCTTTGACATTTCAATTAGGTTCTTAAGAAGTTCTAGAAAAACGGATAGTATAGCTACTGCAAGACAGGTAGCAATGTATTTACTCAGAACAGAATTGGAAATATCTTTAAAGAATGTAGCAAAAATCGTTGGGAGAAAAGATCATACAACCGTTATGTTCGCCTGTGAGGCTATTCCTAAAAAAATAAAGTTAGATCCAGGTCTTGCAGAAAAGGTAGAGAGATGTAAGAGAGATCTTTTTTACTAATTGTTATGTGGATTTAATGTGAATTCATGTTGATAAGTAGCTCGTTAATACACATTCAAAAACGTTGATTTAATAACAGAGTGCTTTGTTAGCAACCTTTTCTTAACATCCTTTTACTCACAGGATTACACATATTGTGCTTATTAGTACACATTTGGAATACACATAGTTAAGAGATTACGAAGTAGAGATATCTGTATATTTTTAATCTTTTGTTTTAATTAAGTTATCAACATTAAATATTTATTAAAAAAACTAGTTGTAGAAGTAGTATTCTTACCATTTAAAGTTCATTATCAACATATCCATAGCCCCTACTACTATGACAACTATATATATATAAATATTAAAACAGTAGAAAACAGAACCAATATTAAGTAAAATATACAAAGTTACTGCCCAATATATAATATTATTTAATACAAAGATGCAATTCTCTTGTAATCAAGATACTTTAGCAAAGTACCTAAATATAATTAGTAGGGTAGTAAGTAGTAAACCAGGTTTGCCTATTCTGAATAACGTCAGATTTGAAACTAACAAAGGAAAACTAATTATGACTGCTACCGATTTAGAAATAGGTATTAATACTTGGATAGGTGCAGATGTAAAATCAGAAGGTCAAACTACAGTACCTGCAAAACAGCTTACTGAATTTGTAACATCAATACCCTCCGAAGCAGTAGATGCAAGTTTGGATAATCAGACCTTTAATATCTCGACCACTAATAACTCTGCAAATTTTAATACTATGTCCGCAGAGGATTTTCCATCTGTTGCTACTGTAACAGGTAAGAAACCTTTGTTTAAAATTGCAAAAGATGATTTAGCAAAGGCAGTAAATAGAGTGGCATTTGCCTCTGCTACCGATGATATTAAGCCAGTTTTAACAGGTGTATTGCTTGAAGTTGTAGGAGAGAGTGTATCTTTTGTAGGTACAGATGGATTAAGATTATCAAGGCAGATTATAAAGTTAGAATCTAGTGCAGAGAAAGATGTAAACATACTAGTACCTGTTAAGGCTTTATTGGAATTAGCACACATAGTATCCGAAGTAGGAGAGGATGATTCTGTTGAGGTTTATTTAATAGAAGATAGGAATCAAGTATTGTTTAGGTATAGTGATGTAGATTTAGTATCGAGATTAATAGATGGACAATTTCCAGAATATAGACAGATTATACCTACTGGGTATAAAACAGTCTGTAAGGTATCTAAATCTGATTTCCTTAACTCTCTAAAAGTTACTAATATAATTGCAAAAAGTGTACTGGGTAATAAGCTCATATTAGATATAGATCCAAGTGAGGATAAAATAATACTATCTGCTACACAGACAGATCTGGGTAGTAATAAGAGTACTTTCTCTGGGAAGATAGAGGGAGATACCTTAAAAATAGCTTTTAGTTCTAGACTACTAACGGATATTCTTAATCATTTAGATTCTGAAGATATCTCCTTTGAGTGTTCTGAAACTATTAAACCAGGAGTCTTTAAGATTGTAGAGGATCCTGATTTTGTTCATCTTGTAATGCCAATGATGCTTTAGAATCTTTTATTCTATAGCCTTGTCCATGAACTGTTTCAATAAGGCTCTTTTTTGGTAGCTTATCTCTTAATCTTTTAATATGTACATCTATTGTATTCGAGCCAGTATAGCTTCGATAATCCCAAACATGATCTAACAATTCACATCTACTTACTGTTCTATTTTTGTTCCTAATTAAATACTCTAATAGCTGATACTCTTTCTTTCTTAAATCTATATCACTATTTTTTGAAGAGACACTCTTACTGTTAGTATCTAAGAGGATATCTCCTATGTATATACGATTATCGATGTAATTATTCGGCCTTCTTAACAAAGATTGGATTCGAGCTATTAACTCTTGCATAGGAAATGGATACGAGAGTACATCATCTCCTCCATTATTTAGGAAGTTTACCTTATCTTTCCAGGTTCCTACACTACAAATCCCCAATATTTTAATTTCTGAATTCTTCCTATCTTTTACCTTCTTTATGATATCTAGGGTAGAGTATTTCCCAACAACATTTGTATCAATGATTAAAATCTCAAAAATTCCCCTTCTAATCAACGATTCACTACTAAGATCTGCACTATCTTGAGTAATATTGTATCCATATGCAATCAGAGTATTCTTTAAGATATGGGAAATAGTCTTAGATTTCTCTATAATTAAAATATTCATAGGTATGCTTTTAAAATTAATTTTAAAGAATAGTGCTTAGTAAGATGGATTCCAAAACTTATAAACCTAAAAATCTTAAATTCATTTTTACACCTATCTTTTTTCTAATATTTTCTGTTGCAATTTTGTTGTATTTGATATCCCTAAGAGATTTCTTACCATTTAATAATCTTGGAGAGTATAACTGGACAAATATTTTAACGGTTGCAATACTTTTCTTTTTCTCTATATTCTCTACCTCCTGTTTAATATCCTACTTTTTACTTAGAGTTGTCTTACGGAAGGAAGATTCTAGAGAACTTAAAATAGTGTGTATTAAATGGGCGCTATTTTTTACCCTAGGGGTATCTTTTGTTTTAATACTGAACTTTTTTCATATACTTAATATATATTGGGGGCTAGGCATTCTCTTAGTTGTTATTATAGCCTCCTTTGTTATATGATAATGATATATGGCAATTGATACTAAGAAAACAATAAAAGCGGAATTTAGTGATATTATGAATATTCTTTCAGGGGAAATGCAACTAAGAGAGAGAGAAGAGAAGCTTACCAAGCTAAAAGAGGAAGCAAAGAGAAAACAGAAAGTGGAATTTAGGAAAAAGATTGCGGAGAAGGATATTGTTCTAGAAGAAAGTGATATTCCAGCGAAAAGAGTTATTCAAAATATTAAACTTTTTGAGTGGGAGTCTCCAGAGAGATACAAATTTGAATTTAAGTCAAAGAACTTTTGGATTATACTTTCCATTTCCCTCCTATTTGTCCTGTTCTTAGCAATTCTGGAGCAGTACTATTTAATGGCAGCAATAATATCTTTGCTGTTTTTTGTTTATGTTGCTGGTACAAACAAACCCTTAAAAGTTAAACATAAGATTACTGCTAGGGGAGTTGATACTGGAGGAAAGCTGTATGAATGGTTTGTACTGGATGCTTTCTGGTTTTCGATTAAGAATGGGCAATATTTTCTTATTGTAGAAACAAAACTTAGATACCCAAGATCTTTAATACTACTTCTTGATGGTGCAGATAAAGATGCTATATTTATTCTTCTGCAAGAGAAAGTATTATATAGAGATATTAGAAAACAGAGCAAGCTAGACTCTATGACATATGGTGAATACATACCATTTGAAGAGATTTAGTAGATATTGATGTATAATTTCCAATAAGAATCGTCTGGAGAGGTGCTAGAGTGGTCGAATAGGGCACACTCGAAATGTGCTGTTCGGGGTTTCCTGAACCGTGGGTTCGAATCCCACCCTCTCCGTATTTCTTCAATTCAAGAGCTTTTTAGTACCAATATTTCCTTTAAAGAGAATTTTCTCGAAGATACCCACATTTTATCCTTCTCTGTGGATAATCGTAGGAACGTTGCTGTGTAAGTCTTTTCTTTAATATAATTACTATATAAAACCTATTATCATATTATCGGTCTTTGTATAGGGCTATATAAAATAGTCGTACTTTTTTGTATTATGTATATATGGATGCCCCAGATTTAAACGCAGAGACAATAAACTTTGTTCCTTCTGTAACAAAAATAGAAAAGACCTCTTCAGAAAGATTGAAGATAACAGAGATAATGTTAATCCTTTCTGCTGTGGGAATAGTTGTGTTCCTGATTCTTCTAGCAATAAATCCTAACAAAGAGGCAGCAGAAGCGAGGAACCTAAAAAGATCTGCAGATATCTCTACAGTCCTTTCATATGTAAGTTCGTATGTTGAGGGGAAAGAGAGTATTCCAACAGTAATACCTAGCTCCTCTGAATGTGTAGAGTTTACACATGAGATATGCAAAACAGGGCCATACAATTGTACTGATTTGGTTAGTATGGGATTTCTAATAGAAGGTAACGAAGAGGCGCTAGTTGTTATGCCAAACGATCCTCTCTATGTTTCAGTAAATGGTACCGGTTACTTTATTTCTCACGATGGGGGAGGTATCGTTACAGTTTGTGCTCCACATGCAGAAAGAAATCAGAAGATATCATTTTCTAAAGACATGTATTAAAATGTAGTAAGTAAAAATATGCAAAAGAAGATTACAAAACAAGAGATAAGGGAGAAAGAGTTGCTTATATTGATATCAATATTCTTTTTCTTACTTTTTGCATATATTTCTGGTAATTTTGCTTGGTTAAAAGATTTTCAAAGGCTGATAGATTTATTTGCAAGTATCTTTGCCTTCTTTATTGGAATTCTTGCACTTGTGCGCTTCTATACAAAAAAAACATACATAAATTACCTATTACTCGGTTTAGGATTTCTAACAGTATCACTACTTGATGGTTTCCAAATCTTACTTTCGTTTAAAGGCTTTTCTGAATTTCTATCAATTGAGACATCCGAAATGTTTCCAAGTAGCATAGTACTCTCAAGGGTGTTCCTTTCATTGGTATTCTTCTTTAGCTGGATCCTAATGAAGGAGGAAAGGAAAATTCGGGGAGTCAAAGAGAAAGTAGCCTTTTCTTCTCTCTTAGTATCAATAGCAATTTTTGTTTTAGTAATATCTTCTTTCACGAATTTTTTTGAGGGCTTTGAATCATATATATTCGCAATAGCGATGCAAACCATTGCCTTGATGGTATATCTTTTTACTCTCTTAGGCTTTACGCAAAGCAAGGGTATGTATTACAGGCACTTTGATTTCTGGATAATATTTTCTCTTACATTTTCAATCCTAGCACAGATATTTTTCCTACCGTATTTAAATCTGGAATATGAGTTAATGTTAAACCTTTCTACATTGGCGAAATTCTTAAGCTATGCAATTCTTCTTGTAGGCTTCCTATACAGCATATATGAAATGTATAAGAGCGAGGAGAGGGCTCAGAATGAATTGAAGAGAAAGAACATGCTTCTCTCTTTAACGAAAAGGAAGGTTGAAGAGGCATATATGATATTAAGAGAAGAGAAGTGGAAGATATCTAAAGAACAGAAAAAGAAAACAACGGACAAGATATTTAAAGACATATTAAAAAAGTAACATGTATTCTCCTAAGATAAAGAAATATCAAAAAAAGTTTGAATATTCATATGCCTTCGGTGCATATCCAGTATTAGATTTACTTAGTCAGCATCCAGACAAAGTCTACAAAGTCATATTGAAAAAGGAGGGACTAGATAGTGAGGGAGTAGAAGAGATACAGAGCATATGTAAAGAGAAAGATATTTTAATAGAGGTAAATGATAGGCTGATTGATAAGATTGCTGTAAAAGAAAATACCTATGTAGTTGGAGTGTTTAAAAAGTATGAATCACAAGTAAGTAACACAGAAAGCCATATCGTTTTGGTTAACCCTTCTAATATGGGGAATTTGGGAACGATAGTGAGGACAATGTTGGGTTTCGGTTTAAAAGATTTAGCAATTATTAAACCAGGGGTTGATATCTTCGACCCTTTGGTTGTTAGATCAACAATGGGAGCACTATTTAGAATACGTTTTGCATATTTTAATAGCATTGAGGAATATGTAAAAGAGTTTCCAAATCACAATAAATACCCCTTTATGCTTAACGGAAAGAAGGAATTGAGAGAAGTTGTCTTTAAAAAGCCGTATTCAATAATTCAGGGGAATGAATCAACCGGTTTAGATAGTTCATATTCAGATTTAGGAGAGAGTGTATATATTAAACACTCTGATGAGATAGATTCTTTAAATCTTTCAGTTGCAACAGCAATAAGTTTGTGGGAAGCAAGCAAAGATGAGTAAGAAGTTTCCAGAAGGTTTTCTTTGGGGAGCCGCAACGGCCTCACACCAGATAGAAGGGGGGTTGATTAATAACTGGGTAAAATGGGAGGAGAAGAATGCTACCCGCCTGTCTAAGGACGGTCAGAGGCCCTCAAACGAAGCTCTTAAAGAGGTGGCTTGTGATCCAGAGAACTATAAATCAAATTCAAGCTATTCATGTGATAGTTATAAATATTGGGAGAGAGATATTGAAGCTATCAAAAAGCTTAATTTAAAAGCATATCGTCTCTCTGTAGAATGGTCTCGAATACAACCAGAGAGGGGAGTTTTTGATAGTAAAGAGATTGAGTATTACAGAAAATATCTTAAGGCTCTTAGAGATAACAATATAAAAATTGTATTAACTTGTTGGCATTGGACTATTCCAGTATGGCTAGATGAGGAGGGTGGTTTACTTTCAAAAAATATTTATAAATACTTCAATGAGTATGTATCTTTTCTAGCCAAAGAGCTTGGTGAATATGTAGATTATTGGATTGTAATAAATGAACCAGAGTCCTTTGCAGCATCATATCTTTTAGGAATGTGGCCACCAGGAATTAAAAATCCATTTCTTTTTCATAAGGTATTTAAGAAAGTATTACCAAAGATGTACATAGATTCGTACAAAACTATCAAAGATATTGATAAAGGGTCTAAGGTGTCATTGGCGAAGAATGTTTGGCACGTTTCTTCGTGTAGTAGGGCCCCTTGGAATAGGTTCGTAGCTTTTCTTTTCGATAGGTATATGACTGTTTCAATAATGGATCAGGTTGTTAAATATACAGATTTCTTAGGGATTAACTTCTATTTCCATAATAGGTTGGGGATAAGAGGTTTAAGAAATGATAATGATATTATTTCAGATTTAGGATGGTGGTTAGATCCAGGGAAAATATTCAATGTTTTGGTTAAGATTAAGGAGAGATACAACAAACCTATCTTTATTACCGAAAATGGATTGGCTACATTAGACGATAATAAAAGGATTTGGTGGATAGAAGAAACTGTTAAGGCTATGGACAAAGCAATTAAGGAAGAAAGTGTTGAATTAATGGGGTATCTTCATTGGTCATTGTTAGATAATTTCGAATGGGACAAAGGCTTTTGGCCAAAATTTGGATTAGTTTCTGTAGATCCTCAAACTAAAGAGAGAAGAATTAAGAGAAGTGGAGAGTTTTACTCCAAGATTATTAAAGAAAATGGTATAATATAACGTTCTTTAAGAATATGGGGACGTAAGGCTTTCGACNNTTGCAAGTAAGCTAAGGGCTGCATTCATTGCACCTTCTTATGCTTACAACTTTGCATAAGTTTGGTCGAGTAATTTTGACCAATGTCTATTACTTCTACCCCTAGTTAGGGGTTCTAGACAGTCGTTACTAGGGTATACT
>DCUE01000031.1 GCA_002328465.1 Candidatus Dojkabacteria bacterium UBA2222 | reverse complement strand
AACTTGGGTGGAGGAACTGCAGAGATTGCAGTTATATCAATGGATGGAATAGTTGAATATGATTCTTTAAGAATAGCGGGTGATGCTATAAATGAAGCCATTATTAACTATATGAAGAAGAAAAAGGGAGTTTTAATAGGTGAACAGACAGCTGAAAATATTAAGATTCGAATAGGGTCTGCAATTGATATAAAAAATCCAAAGAGTATGGAGGTAAGAGGAAGAGATTTTGGGGCTGGATTACCAAAGGCTATTACTGTTGACTCCAATGATGTAGCAGCAGCAGTTAAGAGACCTCTTCTGAGTATTATCAATAGCATTAAGGGGGTCTTAGAGAAAACCCCTCCTGAACTTTCTGCTGATATAATGGATAGGGGTATCGCTATGAGTGGTGGTACTTCTAAGTTAAGGAATTTAGATAAGCTATTAGCTAAGGCAATTGGTGTACCTGCATATGTTGCGGATGAGCCTATGTACTGTGTTGCAAAGGGAACAGGAATTGCGCTAGAGTTAATGGCTAGTGGTGAGAGGAGTTTTACTTTTAATAGGGGTATTACATAAATGAATATTTTCTCAAAATCAGGTAAAAACCAGATGAAATTAGAAGAAGTAACTAGCTTACTTTCTAAATTGAGAATGCCAACAGCTTTAGTATTTACACCAATAAATCTTGAGGAAGAAAAGAAGAAATTCTTTAATTCTGATACATATGAGCCTCACTTTAACTACAGAGTAATTAAGAACAATAATAAAGAGATACTTAAGAATCTTTCTTCCTTAAAAAAAATAATTGATGTTGATCCTCGTATTTCAGACTTCTATATTCACCTCATAGATTCAAAGAATGACGCTAATACTCTAATGCACTCGGTAGGTAACAACGATTTAATTAGTGAAATATCGTATAAGAAGTATGGGAAGCCATCTTCTCTTCTTTTTAGAAATTCAGCAAGAGTCCTTAGGGGTAATACAGAGTCATATAATTTGGTTAAGTATCCAAATATTTCTAAAAAAGATATGTTAGATTATGACCAGATTAAAGATATTTTCCAAATTGTATTCAATTCATTTGGTTTGGATGATTGGAGTGTAGTACCTTCTTCTAATATTCCAAAAAATGGTGCAAAGGTAGGAGTTAAAGCAAGGCAGGTGTTGTTAGATCCTAATATTGAGAGATCTAAGTTTAAATTAAAAAAGACTCTAGTTCACGAAGTAGGAACGCATGTCTTAAGATCAGTAAATGGTTCTAATAGTGGATTTGAAGCGTTATCAAAATCGAACTTACCAAGTTATCTTGATATAGAGGAGGGTTTAGCAATATGGAATGAATCATATATGGATGTATTGACCTTGAGATGGTTAAAAGAGAAAGCTGCAATGGTATGGGGTATATATATTGGTGAGAAACTTACATTCAGGCAGTTATATAATAGTATTTTGGGAGTATTACCTAAAAAATCAGCTTTTGGTGTTACATATAGAATAAAGAGAGGACTAGGGGATACTAGTTATCCAGGGATATATTCAAAAGACATAGTCTATTTTAGAGGCTTTAGAAAGGTTAAAAAGGCTTTAGAAAAAGACAAATCTCTTTACGATAAGCTATATGCTGGAAAAATCGATTTAGAGCAGTGTGAATGGGTAGATGATGGGTTGATTCCAAAAGCTATACTAGTACCAACAAAAGATAATTGGAAGAGTATTTTTAAGAAAGCTGGTATCTAATCTTCAAAAGCAGTTATAATTGCTTCTGCGATATTAACAGGTTCTCCTTCTATTTTTGTTTCGTATGCTTTGAAGCCAGGATGTAAACTTATTTCCTGTAGTAATGGTTTCTCACCTTGAAACATAAAATCTACAGCTATAAAATCGGCTTCGAGAATCCGTGCAACATTCTCTGATAAAATTTTTATGCTATCCTCTGGATTGTTGTACATACGGTAAATTCCCTTACTGACCGTCATGAAACCTTGGCTTGCTTGTCTTGTCCAGCCTGCTATTACCTTGCCTCTTTTTACAAATATTCTCATGTCTATAGCACTATCCGAGAATTCTTGAATAAACATTCTTGTAGGATCTTGGTCTTTCAGAAATTCCTGTTTATATCCATTCTCATCGTCAATCTTATATACATTCTTTTTTATCTTCTCCTCACCATCGATTAGTTGTACTCTATTAGCACCTGAATACTCTTTCATTATTAAGGGGAAAGAGTTAAGTACATCTCTAGGAGAGGTATAATTCCCATCTGTTCTGAAATATGAGTTAAAGTAGGGGATACCATTCTGGGAGCAAAAGATTGCAAACGCTATTTTATTGTAATATGGAAGCTTTTTTATTGCTTTCGCATTTTGTACGTATATCTTCTTGTTAGGGTTGTTTAAATTATGCATATCAATACAATCGATGATGTATCTCTTAAGCTGATATTGAAGGTCGTTATGTAAATCATGTCCTCTGAATATGATATGACTGTATTTTCTTATATCTTCACCTTTTACTTTTATCAATGTTTCACCATTTATGAATGCAATTTCAATCTCATCAAAGTATGCACTAGAGTGGGGTATACTTTTTTTGTTCAATTCCTCCTCTAATCGGATATTTGCAGTTGCAACATTCTCCTCATTATTATTTTTTACCCTCTGTCTTTTATCCAATATCAAGTAATTCATGGTTATATAGTTTTAATTTTATCTATTAACTTCGCTGTTTTATATTTATTAACTATTTTCATATTCTCTTTATCTAAGCTCTGTTCCTTTGTAATGTATAGACAGTTAATATGGTCAAAACCTAGACCATGCTCTTTAACATCACTCCAATCTCTTGAGTGAAGTATAATTACATCTAAAGAAGCATTACATTTGATTGCTTCAACAGCCTCCCATCTTTCCAGATCTTCATTAATCTGAATACCGTTTATATAGTATCTATCTTCAATAATTTCTCCGACTGTATTCTCTTTCTTAATTGTCCATCTTTTTCTTAATAGGGTAGGTATATCATCCTTTGGTTGCCCTATTACTACAAATTTTTTACACTCATTCTCTTTAAGTAATTCTTTTAAATATATATCTGCAACATAGCTTCTCTGTTTTCCAATAACAGGGAAGAAGTTTAGATATGATTCTGGCATAGTATTTATTTCTAATATGGCTCCATTATCTTTTGTTAAAGGTTTTGATATGTCTAGACACATTACATCGACTCCTAGGGTAAAGGCATGTACAGATTGGGCTATACTTTCTACAATAATTTTTATTTCCTTACTAACCATATCTGTAAAATCCTCTGTAATACCTCCTTGGCTCATACTTGCAACTTTTCTAACGTTTACTTTCTCACCTTTTTGAGGAATAGAGGTAAGTGTAAGTCCTTGTTCTTCTAGGTATTCAGTTAAAGGAGCATCAATCACTATAGGTTTTAATATGTGTGCTGGATTAAAAACATTCCTTCTTGGATCTTCATTTTCTTTTTCAATTAACTCTTTTATTGTATTCTTCCCATCACCGATAATGAAAGCAGGAATTCTCTTAGTTACAATCTCTAACTTACCGTTTATAACTAAAAGCCTGTAATCTTCACCTTTTACCTGTTCTTGAATCATTATCTTTTTCTGCCATTCTCCTCTATTTTGGTCTCCGACCGCTTTTATCGCGAAATTGAAAGCCTTGTTTGCTTTTTCAATACTGTCTATTCCAACAGTTACACCTTTTCCACCCGTAAGGCCAGTAGGTTTAATTACAACTGGTTTCTCGAAATCATCCCACATCTCCTCTAGCTCCTTCTCATTTGAAATAACTTGCCATTTAGGTAAGGGGAGATTCAATCTTTCAATTAAAATGTTTGTAGACCATTTATCCTTTTGTATCTTCTGAGCAATATATGCATCCTTAGAAGATGCAATTGAGCCTGTTATCTGTGAACCCTTTCCGCATCCAATTACGAAATATCTGTTAAATACGGTACTATATCCTTCACTTAAGCCTTTGTTTATTGGAGTCTCTAATATTGCAGTTGTTGTTTCTAGCTTTGTTTTATGAGCAGATTCTAATATGGGGATTGTAGACATTGATTTGATTCTGTTTTTAATTAAAGAACCAATAATGTATTCTTCGGCTTTCTTAAGAGTTATACGACTTTCTGAAAGATCATTAAGAGTATTTGCTGACTCTCTCCATAGGAATGGTAATTTTGACCTTATAGTGAGGGTAGAGGTTGAGAGAGTATACTCCTTGATGAAGATTGAATGAAAAGAAGCTACCTTATCCAAGATTGAGGAGACATCACCAATATTATTTCCTTCTAAAGGTATGATGACTGTAGAGAATTCAGATTCCAGATTTATTCCTTGTACTGTTTTTACCATTGTATTTATTTATGAATTTATTTCACTAATATACTTGATTATGGGAATTGCCACCTTAACAGCTTCTCCTTCATCTACTTTATAGTGAAGTCTAAGTCCTGGATTATAGTTAATTTCATTTACTACGCATTTAGATGGTTTGGTAATGTCTGGAGTGATTATATCTACCCCCCCGAACTGCGCTCCAATGGCGTGTACGGCATTAATAGCGATATCTTTGTAGTATTGGTGAGTTTCATTTGCACACTCCTGTGTAGTGCCTCCTGTAGAGAGGTTACAGTTGTATCTTAATATGATTTCTTCACCTGCTTTAGGGACATGGTTCATATTAATACCTAAATTCTGTAATCTTAATTTAACTTCGTTATCAATTAGAATAGGTTTTAAGAGCTGTTTAGATCTCTCCATATTTTTATTCTTGATTAAAGTCTTTATATTATCCTTTCCATCACCAATCACAAATGCAGATTTTCTTCTCACAATACCAATTACTCTATTACCTAGAACTAAGAGCCTGTAGTTTTGACCTTCTACAAACTCTTCTCCAATAACTTTACTATCCTCGTTAGCATGAGATTTATCATATGCGTATTTAAAAGCCTTGATTACGTCCCCCTTGTTTCTTGGAAGTAGTGTAACTCCATTTCCTCCTAGCTGTTGAGATGGTTTAATGACAATATTTTTATACATATTAAAGAATTTAATTGCATCTTCCTTAGTTCTGAGGATTTCTTGCTTAGGAACTGGAATATTAAAATTGGCTAAAACGGTATTTGTAAGATTTTTTCTCTTTGCAATTGTAGTACTTGGAGTGTTTGTGAGAGGGGTTGCAGTATTTATTATATACCAATGCTTCTTCTCTGTTTGAAATTTTGCCATTAAGCTTGGTATTAATACCTCATACTTAATACCAAGTGTATCTGCAGCTTCAATGTAGTAGGCTAGGTGTACATTTCCTGCCTCTTTTAGATATCCCTCGTATTTTTTCTCCATTTGTTAGTATTAAAATTTTAAAAAGTATTACTTGTATCTATTAAATATCCAGTTAAATCAGACCTCCCTATTGTTATAGGGCATAAAATATCAGAGGATTGAGTTGAGATAAATTCTGTTATCTTAATCTTATCAGATACTTTTATAGGGATATCAAATACTGGTCTGACCCTTATCTCTCCATCTTCAACAATCTTTGCCAACCTCTTAATCTCTGTATTATTGCACACTTCATTCTCAGATTTATCAATATATTCCTGTGCATCTTTAAAAGTCTCGAACCTTTTAGGTATCTCTAACTTTGCGAACTGTTTATGTGCATTCATATATCCTATACGATTAGCAAGTTTAGAATCTATTCTGGAGGTAAGTACCCCTGTATCCATAAAGGCTTTTACTTGTTCTCTCTTTGTATCTTTGTACTTTTCTAGTTTTGAGATATCAGCACTCTTATCATATACATATACCTTTTCAGTAATATTTAGTACTTTTCTTCCACTGATTGCTTCTATATTTTCCTCTATTTCTCCCCCAAAAAGATTTTTTGCAATCCTAATTCCATGTTTAATACTCTTTATCTTAATATCCTTAATCTTCTCTAATCTCCATCTTAAACCAGCTTGATTAGCAACCTGTATACCTAGACCTGGTCTTGCATTTATTTCGAATACAACAGGACCTTTCTCCGCATCTATGGCTATATCTACACCAATATATCCTAATCCACTAGATTTTTGACACTTTAAAGCTATCTCTAATAGGTCATTCCAGAAAGGAATTTGAATTCCACTTAAAGCTTTGTTCTCTTTCAAATCTACAGTTGAATCAATTAGTTCATATGTATCGCTTAACAGGAAATTAGACTTCATATGCATAGAGTAGGTAGTGATACCCGTTCCTATATCTATACCTGTACAAATTGCACCAGAGTGAAGATTTGCTGTACCATTAGATCTTTTAGTAGGCAATCTAAGCATTGCCATAACAGGTACCTGATTAAAGCAGATGATTCTAATATCAGGAACGCCTTTGTATGAGTACTGCTTTAATAGTGGGTCTGTTTTTATTCTTTCCTCAATGATAGCGATATCATTCTTTGTACCCATGGAGAATCTCCCTTCAAGAATATTCTCAATATGCAGGATGATATCTCTTTGATCCATGGTTGTTCCATTAGGCCTAATCCATTCTGATTTACCCTTCTTTTTGCCATAGAATACTATTATCCCATTTCCTCCAGTTCCCTGATTAGGTTTTATTACAAAGCTTTTTGGCAAGCTATCCCAATCTAGGAATTCTAACTGTTTTTTGGTTCTAATTAGCTTATATACCTCGGGTGTTTGAATAAGTTCTTTTTTAAGAATTCTTTTTGTATATATCTTATTATCTGCGATAGCTTTTGAGGAAGGAGAGTTAAATGGTCTAACATACTCCTGATTTCTTCTATTCAACCCTAGTATCTCTTTATTGAACCTAATTATTTCATTTATCATTTTCATCTCTGCTTGCGAATCTAAATCTAAAATAGTCTTTTATCCTTAAACCTTTGAACATTCCTAGGAGAATATTGACGAAAGCAAGTAGAGGTATTATCCATAAATTGTTTAAAACATAGTCAGAGATTATTTCTCTGCTTATGATAAACCAACCTAATATAGCGACTAGAATAGTGCTTAGGAGAGTCATTAAGGAGCCTACAAGAGACTTCTTAATATACTGTTTTATAAAGAAGTCAGAAAGAGCAGCTATTGATATGAAGGCTAGTGGTGGGATATTGGACATTTTATCTAAACCTAGTCCAAAGCTATCAATTAGTAAGAAAAATCCTACCAATATGATGGAAAGAATAATATAGTTTGTTGCAATACGAGTAATGTAGTGCATTCTAATTCTCTTTAGTATTGAAAAAGAGAGTAGGGAAGTAAGAATAACTAGAAGGGTAATTGCTAGTCCATACTTAAGACCAGTATATGAGTAAGATATTGCCAAAAGTATTGGTGCATATATCCCATATGTCTTGCTTCCGAAGATATACCTTGCGACACTCACTATTGTTGCAACAATACACAGAGAGATAAGGATCTCTAATACCATTTGTGATATTCCATGACCAATTATCCATTCAGTTAATGCAGATGTTTCGAACATATTAAGATATATCTTAATTTAGAAAATTTCCATGATAATTATACTTTGAATATATGTATTTTGTCGATGAAAAGAAAAAGAGCCATATAAATGGCTCTTTTATCTGATTCTTTTTCAAAAAGGTTATGCTAATTCTACTGTAGCACCTGCCTCTTCAAATTTTGCTTTGAAAGCTTCAGCATCTTCTTTCTTAACACCCTCTTTTACTGTCTGAGGTGCTGATTCTACAAGATCTTTAGCCTCTTTTAATCCAAGCTCTGTAATCTCTCTTACTACTTTGATTACACCAATCTTGTTTGTTCCAGCTTCTTTAAGAACGATATTGAAGATAGATTTTTCTTCTTCAACTGGAGCTGCTTCTGCTGGAGCTGCTGCAACTGCTACTGGAGCTGCTGCACTTACTCCAAACTTATCCTCCATTACCTTAACAAGGTCTGCAAGCTCTAAAACGGTCATTTTCTCAACCATTTCAATTACTTCTTGTGCATTTTTTGTTAATGTAGGAAGCTCTTTTACTTCATCTGCCATTGTTTGTATATTAAATAATTTAAATTAATATTAAGCTTTCTTTTCAGAAATACCTTTTAATACCATAGTTAATCCTCTTACATTACCCGTGATTGCATTCATAAATCCGGTAAGAGGTGTATTCATAGTTCCAACAAGTCTTGATAACAGAACTTCTCTAGATGGAATGTCTGCTAATTGCATAACTCTTTCTGCGGTTAAGAACTCTCCCTCGTATACACCACTTCTTGGAGCTAATAGTTCAGCTTCTTTCTGTATTTTCTTTACTAGTTTTGCAGGTTCAGTTGGATCTTCGTCAAATGCGATTATTGCTGTTGGTCCATCAAAATCTTGTGTTTGTAATGGCTGTTTTGTATCTTGTAAAGCAACTTTAAAGATACTGTTCTTTAATACAGAGAAATTAGCACCAACATTTTTTAACTCTATCTTAAGAGTAGTTACTTTAGCTGTATCTATTTTGTCTGAATTAACAAGAAGAAACCCTGACTTGCTTTCAATCAAATCTTTATACTTTTTTAGTAAGTCTTCTTTTTGAATACGACTTTTAGGCATCGCAATATTTATTTAATTAATATGAATTCTATTTACCTCACATGGATTTATTTCTATACCATGTTTCTTAGGTTAAATACTGAAGCGATTATATATGACAAAGTAGGGGAGGTCAAGAGAGGAGGGTCGTTTGATAGAATTTTGAAAGTAAAACTTTCGCAATAGTAATCTAACCATCCTCTCTTGGTTGACAGACCATGGGTTGATAAAAATCATACTAATTGGACAATCTCCTTCTCCCTTTTTTGTTTAATCTTCTTCTTCGCAAGGTATCTCCTTATCTATTCTCTCCTTCATCCTGGTGATGTAAATTTCTTCATCACCGTTTGCGGCCGGACAATCTGCACCAACGCAGATAGAAAGAAGACATACGCAACAAGGGTACTTACAATCATTGCTAGGCATTTTTCTCCTTTAAAGAACAAAAAACTATATTAGTCTGTCGAGGGTATTTTATAATAAGAAAATATTGTTGTAAAGGGATATAAGATAGAGCCTATAAAAAAAAGAGACCTATTTGTATAGGTCTCTAAAATTCACAATTATGAAATCCTTATTCTGCTCTCTTGTATTCGATCTTGAAACTTGGTCCCATTGTAGAAGCAATATGTAATCTCTCTATTACTTGGTTATATGGTTTTCCAAGGACTTCTTCTACTGCGGATACTGCTGAATGGATATTCTCAATTAATTTTTCATCTTCCATATCTAATTTCCCTGCTTTAATATGAATTACACCAGAGGTATCACAAGCAAATGTCTGTTTACCTTTTTTGTATTCACTAACTGCAGACTTAACATCATCTGTAACAGTACCATTCTTAGGATTAGGCATTAAACCCTTTGGTCCTAACTCTTTACCAAGTACTGCTATCTTAGGCATTACTGAAGGAGTTGCTATTGCAACATCGAAGGTTATCTTGTTCTCTTTAATATCCTTAATTAGGTTTTCTAAACCAACATATTCTGCACCAGCATCTTTTGCCTCTTTCTCTTTATCAGGAGTTACAAATACTGCTATTGTAACGGCCTTAACATCAGTAGAGTGGGGTAAGGAGACTGCGCCTTTAATAGATTTTGGATCTCTATCTTTTGGGATAGTAATATCAAAATGAACCTCGAGACTACCTACAAATTTACTGTAGGAAGTTTTCTTTGCCTCTTTAATACCCTCTTCCAGAGAGTAGGTTTTATTTCTATCTAAATCTTTACTAACTTTTATATATTTCTTTCCTCTTTTCATTATTATTTTCTATTAAACATTATATTTCAGTCTCGATACCCATCTGTTTTGCAGTTCCAGCTATAATCCTTGCTGCCATCTCTGGGTCTGATGTATTTAAGTCAGGCATCTTTACTTCAACAATCTTTTTAATCTGTTCTTTTGAAAGTTTTCCAACTTTATCTAAGTTTGGTCTTGCAGAACCTTTCTTAATCTTTAATTCTCTTCTGATTAACTCTGATGTAGGTGGGGTTTTAGTTATGAAGTCGAAAGATCTATCATCATATATTGTAATTACTGCAGGTGTAAGAATACCACCTCCTTCTCTAGTTCTCTCATTAAATTGAGAACAGAACTCTTGTGTAGAGATTCCGTATGGAGCCAAAGTTGGTCCAATTGGAGGAGCTGGTGTTGCCTGTCCTGCTGGTATCGTTATCTTAATTATTGCTTTTACTGGTTTTGCCATATGTTTNNNNATTTCTTGTACACTACCAATGAAATCTGCAAATGCACCATCTGTAATCTTAACAGCCTCTCCAACACTAAATGAGCTCTGGTATGAAGGTTGTTCGACTTCCATAAATTTCATGATTGCTTTAACTTCACTTTCAGGTAAAGGTCTTGGGTATTTATCTGTTTTTACAAAACCTCTTACACCCTCTGTATTCTTAACTATATCCCATGTATGAGCATCTAATTCCATCTTAACTAAAACATATCCAGGAAATATCTTATCATTCATTACACTCTGTTTTCCTTTTTTAACAATGATCTTTTTCTGTGTAGGAACTAATATCTCTTCAATCTTGTCCTGTAAGCCTGTTGCTTCAATCCTTTGTTGTAACTCTTTCTTAATACTATTCTCATACCCAGTCCTAATATTTAGGACATACCACTTAGCTCTTGGGTTTTCTTTTTTCTTTGTTTCTTCTGCCATTAAACTATATATTAATTAAATCTTAAGGAACTGTGCTAATCCGAATTGTAATAGTAGGTCAAAACCTAATATTATGAGTGCGATTATAGCACAAAAAACCACTGTATATACTGTAAGTGCTAACAACTGTTTTGGTGTTAGCCTCTCTGTCTGTTTTAACTCGTTTATTATTTGTTTTAATATCTTCATATTTTTGTATACCTTTAAACAGGCCCACTCCGATTTGAACGGAGAACTACGGTTTTGGAGACCGCTGTTTTACCAGTTGAAACTATGGGCCCTTAACTGTTAAACAGCACAAATTATTTAACTTTTGTCTCCTTGTGCAAAGTATGTTTCTGACAATTTCCGCAGTATTTACTTTTCTCTAGTTTTTCTTTCATGTTCTTACTTTTGTAGCTAGTATAGTTCTTGTGACTACATATCTCACATTTTAAAGCTACAATTTCTCTTTTTTCTTTAGCCATTTCCTTGGGGTTTCAAATTAAAAATAGGATATTATGGGAAATACAAAGTATTATATGGAAATATTGATAATAGGTCAAATATATTCTCTAATTGAGATAGCTGGATCTGAGAGTCGAACTCAGGACCTCATTCTTACCATGAATGTGCTCTAACCAACTGAGCTAATCCAGCGAGTAGCCTAGATTATACAATATCTTCCTAATCTGTAAACTAATCTTCCTTGAGTTGGATTGTCCTTTTAAGGAAGAATATCCAAAGTGGTATAGAGATTAATGCTATAGCAATAGCCATAGCGGGAGAATCAGGTGTAGAGTACATACTATCTTTTGCCTCAAAGAGTAGGAAATTAGTTAGAGTATATATTGCTGTTGGGATAGCTATAATGCTTACAACACTATAAAGGATTAGACTTCCGAAAGTATATATTTTCTCTAACCAGGGTAGTAATTTATCTTTTTCAACTTTAGAGAGAGCATATTGATGTAAGAGATAGAGTAGGGACATTGAGATTAAAAGTGTTAACCCATTTATTAAATCAGTTTTCCTTTGTGTTGAATCAAAACAGAAATCTTGATTATAGAATTGTGTAGGTTCTCCTGCATAGCACTTCTCAAAATCTACCGGTTTACCTACCATTTCATACTCTGGAAATGTCTCATATGCATTTGCCTTTTGTAGAGTATATGAAAAAGGAGTACCAAAAACATATGATAGTGAAGCTTTAATAGCAATTGAACCACCGATAACAGCAATACCCAGTGTTAGAAAGGAAAGGACATATAGATAGATTTGTAGAAGGGTTTTAGCTGATAGCTTAAATTTGGCTTTTCCATCTTTATTTCTTGTCATTACAACAATTATATATACAACCACACCAATTACAAGTATTGGAATTGTTATACCAATAATTGAGAAAACTATGCTGAGCATTTCCATTTGATTAGAAATAAATTTAACTATTCATTGTAGCAGATTCTCTTACTTGTTTTAATAGGAGCTTACGTATATCTCTTACTTTGGATACGCTTAATTCAATAATAGAGATTGCATCAACAAAAATATTACCATCATAATTATCTTCACTTTGAAGCCTTTGAACATGAACATCAAACTCTAAATTTATTAATGCATAAATGTCCTCCTCTTTTGCCTTAATAGCAACTAATTGTTTTTCTGTAGTATCGTAGATATTTAATTCGATGTCTTTGAAGAGATCTATTAATCTGTTATGTATATCTGTTAATTTCTCAATATTCACCTCTCTAGAGGGTATACCTAATCTATGCATCCGAAGAAATACTTGAGAGAGATCATTTCCAAGGTCTCCTAACTGTTCAATTGTATTTGAGATTTTTACCAGAGTAACGGTACTACGAGCACTCCTATGGCTTAGTTTTAGTTTTGAGATATTTAGAATGCTCTCTGTAATTTCATCGTCAAGAAAATCATTCAATGTTTCAAGTTTATGAATATCCATTGTAGTAAGATTACTTGGACTATAGAAGAGAGATATTGCTTTTTGATATATTTTGATAGTATTTTCAATAGAGTAGGTTATTTCCTTCTTTATATTTTGAATCCTTATTCTTGTCTTTAGTGTTTTCTTTGTATTCTTTTTTATGAATTTGGTTCTAAAAAGAATTTCTTCCTCATCTCCTTTTACAAGTTTGTTAACTAAGGCTTCGAAATATTTTAGAACACTTAAAAAGATTAAAGTGTTAAGTACATTAAAGAGTAGATGTGCCAATGCAGTTTGCATTCCAATACTATCTGAGAGAGATTCAACAATCCATATTAGAGGAGAGAGCAAGAACATAAAGACTGTCGTTCCGATAGCATTGAAGAGGAAATTTGCTACACCAACTCTTCTTGCATGTAGATTTAGTCTTAGAGAGGCAACAAGAGCTGTAATGCTAGATCCAAGATTTGCACCAAGTATCATAGGGATTGCAACTTCGATTGGAATTAGACCTGTCTGTGCGAGTATTACTGTTATTCCGGTTGTAACGGAACTTGAATGGATTATTCCTGTAAATAGGGCACTAATAAAGTAAGCTAGAATAGGATTGGAAAAACTTGAAAGAAAAGAGATTACCTCTGGATTAGTTCTTAATGGGGCAATGCTGGAGGAGAGTAGGGAGAGGGAGAATAG
Organism: Candidatus Dojkabacteria bacterium UBA2222; assembly: GCA_002328465.1. Lineage (GTDB taxonomy): Bacteria > Patescibacteriota > Dojkabacteria > SC72 > SC72 > UBA2259. The sequence continues at coordinate 1,301 of DCUE01000031.1, read as the reverse complement.
AATAAAGCCAAGAAAGAAGATAGATTTGCTAATTATTCTTGATTTCTTTCCGACCAATCCTAAGAAAAACCCCATGATAATGAGTATAGGGGCTAATAGTGTAGATTGTAGGAGTACTAGTTGGGCAGTAATGGTTGTTCCAATATTACTTCCAAAAATTATACCTAAGCTATTTCTAAAGGAGATTATTCCGGTATTAACCAATACTACAGTTATTACCGTAATAGCTGAGCTGGATTGTACTATTGCTGTTGAGATTGCACCAAGGATAGTTCCGATATACCTGTTTCTAACAAGTTTTCCAATTCCGTTACGGAATTTCTCAGCAGCTAGTTCTTGGATTTCTTTACTAAGATTCTCAATTGCATAAAGGAAAAGTATTAAGGCAGATATTAATCCGAGTGCGATTTTTAAGTATTCAGAATCAAAAATGTCCATATGTAAAATTTACCATATTTAAATGGATTATACAGTAGTTCAATGAAAAATCTTTAATACAAAAGAGAAATGCAGAGGACTGGATTTGAACCANNTGGAGCCGAAGGAGAGATTCGAACTCTCGACCTACTGTTTACAAAACAGTTGCTCTGACCAACTGAGCTACTTCGGCATTACAGAAGCAAGTTTAATATATAGTGGGGATATAGTCAATAAAAGACGCCCCAGTCGGAGAGGGATCGTAGAGCTCTTCCATTAAAGGTGGAACCCCTCAACTCATGCCCAAGGGCACAAGCGATTTTGGGACTCCCAGCTTATGGTCGTGGAGCTACGAACCTCTATGTCCAACTGGGACAGTATATTTTACAATAAAGTGAGATAGGAATCAAAATTCTGTAGTGAGTTGTAATGTAATTTTCTTTATTCAAAATAACTTAAACTGAAGACATCAAAACGACCTTTAATAGAAGGGAATTTGCCGTTGGAGCCAACATTAGAAGTGAAAAGTTTAAATCTACCTTTGCTACTATTTTCAATTAAAACCTTCTTCCCAAGTTTTATAAAGGGGATATCGTCTGAAATTTTGTTTTTATACATTGCAATGTATCCATCTTGTGTTCTTGAAATACGTAGATGTACCTTAGTCACATTCTCTTCTAAATCAACAGTTTCCCAAGATATTGTTTTTCCATTGCTATCTTGTGCCGTAAAGATAAGGCTACTTGTATTTTGAGTGACCGCCCATACAATTTCAACCATCTCTTTATCGTTTACATCAGTTGTAAAATACTGAAAGCCAGTTTTCCCAATACCATTGCCATCAACTACTGGTTTAAGGATTTGTGTTGTAGCGATGAAATCTT
>DCUE01000017.1:11151-14836 GCA_002328465.1 Candidatus Dojkabacteria bacterium UBA2222 | reverse complement strand
TAAAAGGTATTGCAACTCAACCTGTGTATGAAATAACCCCACCAAAATCAGGAATAGTTTTCATTGGTGAAGCACCTGGATTAAATGAAGATAAACAAGGGAAACCATTTGTAGGTGCAGCAGGGAAATTACTAGATGAGCTATTAAGAAGTATAGGGTTTTCAAGAGAAGCGGTATATGTAACCAATGTAGTAAAGTATAGACCTCCCGATAATAGGGAACCATTACCAGAAGAGAAAGAAGCTTGTAGAGTATGGGTTAATGCTGAGCTAATATTTTTAAAACCTAAGGTAATAATTCCACTGGGTAGACATGCACTAGAAACCTTTCTTCCTGGATTACAGATATCATTAGTACATGGGAAAGTATATTCACATAGTAGTGGTACTCCGATCTTTGCAATGTATCATCCTGCTGTAGCACTTTATAATTCTAATTTGAAACAAACATTAGAGAAAGATTTTCTTACATTAAAATCCTTCTTAGATGGTAAAATCTCTCCACAAGGAATAGATGAATTAGATTCAGAAGAAAAGGTATCTCAAAAAGAGAAACAGAGTGTAATAGATGATATCCTAAAAATGTAACCCCTATTCAGACCAACCAACATCATAGAAGATTTTTTCTGCAGCAGTCTCATACTCTGAAATTTCGGTAGGATTAAACCACAAACCGATCTCTCTTTCTGCATTCTCAACACTATCTGACGCATGAAGCATAGATCTTGTTACCCTTCCCTGTTCATCTGCTAGTGCAAATGAGTCTAAGGAGAAATCTGCCCTAATTGTTCCTACATCACCATCTGCAGGACTAGTACTACCTAACATTTTTCTTACTCCAGATACAACTCCAAATCCTTGAAGTACAATTGCTATTACAGGTCCACATGTTAAATAATTAATATTGGATTCTCTAATCCATTTTCCTCTTTCCAATGAATTCCAATTAGAAGTATCCTCTCCCCTTGCTTCTGCTCCCTTTTTTGCCTTGTCTCCAACTTCTGTAAGATATTTTACTTCATCTTCATAGTGCTTACCTACTAGCTCCCTACTTGGAACTAACATTTTCATTCCTACTAGTTTAAAACCCTTTCTTTCAAACCTCCCAATTATTTCCCCAACTATTTGTCTTTGTATTACATCTGGTTTAAATACTATTAATGTCTTCTCTTTGTTCTTGGCTAACATACTCTTTTCTTTTCAAGTTATTAAGGTATTTTAACATATGTAAGGTATAATATGCTCATGGAAAAAATATTTGACACAGTAATAATTGGTGGTGGAGCAGCAGGTTTAATTGCTGCAGTTGAGTGCAAAAGACTTGGACAAGATATCCTAGATATTGAACGTAATCCTAGAGCAGGAAAGAAAATAGCAATTACTGGTAAGGGTAGATGCAATGTTACTACCTTAAATAATGATTTAAAAGATTTAATATCTAAATATCAGAGAAATGGGAAGTTTCTGTATGGAGCATTCTCTAGATTTACAGTTAAGGATACAATGGATTACTTTGAGAAAACTTTAAAAGTTAAACTTAAAACAGAGAGAGGAAATAGAGTGTTTCCAGAAAGTAATAACGCGGTAGATATAATATATGCACTACAGAAAGAAATAGCACAAGATATATTACCCAACACCTCTGTGTTAAGTTTTAAAACAGAAGGAAACAGGATTACATCTGCAGTTACATATAAAGGAGAATTTAGCGCAAAAAGATATATATTAGCAACAGNNTAGGTCATACAATTGTAGAACCTAAACCAGCTTTAGTTCCAATATTTTGTAAGGAGAGATTTATTAAAAAGTTAGAGGGTCTTTCTTTACTCAATGTAAGAATTACTGCATTACAAAATGAAAAGAAAATTGTAAGCAAATTTGGAGAAGCACTCTTTACACATGATGGTATGAGTGGACCAATAGTGATTGATATGTCTAGATATGTAGGAGATGCATTAGAAAAAGGTGAAGTGCAATTAAGTATAGATTTCAAACCTGCTTTAACTAAAGATGTGCTTGATAAAAGAGTAATTTCTGACTTTCAGCTACTGCGAAACAAAGTATTTAAAAACTCTCTTAAGAAATTACTCCCCTCCTCCCTTATCCCCATAATTGTTGAATTAAGTAATATAGATCCAGAGAAAAAAGTAGCTGAGATTTCTAAAGAAGAAAGACTAGGTTTAGTGAGCCTGTTAAAAGATTTTAGATTAACTGTATTAAAACTTGATGGATGGGAAAAGGCTATTGTTACAGCAGGCGGTGTAAATATTAAAGAGATTGATTCTACTACAATGAAATCAAAACTAATTGATAACCTCTATTTTGCTGGAGAGATGATTGATGTATACGGTCCAACTGGTGGATACAATTTACAAATATGTTGGAGTACAGGTATATTAGCTGCTAGATCATAAAAAGATGGAAGATTTTAAAGAGATATTTCAAAAAATACAAAATGTTAAAACATGGAGAGAGAATACTCTTCAAACTATATTAAAAAAATATCCTAAAGAAGGAAAGGGGTTGTATAGACATGATGAACTAGTAGCAGTTTACAAGGAATTGGTTAATTCAAAGATAATTATTCCTAATAAAACAATTGAAGAAAGAATTAGAATGAAACCTACTAGAACTCAATCTGGTGTAGCCACTGTTACAGTACTCATGAAGCCCTTTATGTGCCCTGGTAAGTGTATATTCTGTCCTAACGAACCAAATATGCCAAAGTCATATATTGCTTCAGAACCAGGCGCTCAGAGAGCTCTGAAGAATGATTTTGATCCATATTTACAAACATACAATAGGATAAAGGCACTACAGAATATTGGACATAGAACAGATAAGATAGAGCTAATTGTTTTAGGTGGTACATGTTCTGTATATCCACAGGAATATATCATATGGTTTGTTAAAAGATGTTTTGATGCTATGAATAGTTTTGGAGATATATCTTTCTCTAATGATGATGGTATTGAGAATATATCTTGGGGAAAACTTGAACAGACTCAAAGAATCAATGAGACAACTGTATGTAGAAATGTAGGATTAGTTTTAGAAACAAGACCAGACTATCTTACAAAAGAAGAAGTAATTAGATTAAGAAGATTAGGAGCTACTAAGATTCAGATAGGGATACAGAGCTTAGATGAAGATATATTGAAACTCAACATGAGAGGACATGGTGTTCAAGAGAGTAAGAATGCTTTTGAATTACTTCGATTAGCTGGGTTTAAAATACATGCCCATTGGATGCCTAATCTATACGGTTCTTCTGTGAAAAAAGATATAAAAGATTTTAAGAAACTTTGGTCTAAAGATTTTCAACCAGATGAATTAAAGATATACCCTACTTCCATTATCAGAAATACACTTTTAGAGAAGTACTTCAAAGAGGGTAAGTATATACCGTATACATACGAAGAGTTACTTGAACTGTTTGTAAATATACTTCCTACTACACCAAGATATTGTAGATTAACAAGGATAGTGAGAGATATTCCTGCTGAGGAAATAGTGAGTGGGAACAAGAGTAGTAATTTTAGACAGATTGCAGAGAAAGAGATATTAAAACAGAGAAAGAGGATTCAAGATATTAGAAGTAGAGAGATAAAGGATGAGAGTATTACTTGGGATGATATTGAACTTGAGAGTATTAAGTATGATACATCTGTTTCTAAAGAGTATTT
>DCUE01000017.1:7943-11132 GCA_002328465.1 Candidatus Dojkabacteria bacterium UBA2222 | reverse complement strand
AAAAAGATGATTGAAATAGCGGAAGATATTTCTATGAAAGAAGGTTTTAAAAATATATCCGTAATATCGGCGATAGGTACAAAAGAGTATTACAAGAACAGAGGCTTTGAAGAAGATGGCTTATATATGTCTAAGCTTTGCTATTGAATAGTAGTCTTGTAAATAATATAACTTATATATGCGTAAACTGCTCAAAGTACTGCTTCTTGTATTCTTCTTTTTCATTGGAATATTAATAGCCAAGAACAAAATTATTCCCTCAGATCAATTCTCTCTGTTTCAAGGATATAAGCAGAATTTCTATGAAAATGTACAAATTGGAGACATGGAAATCCTTAAGGTTGAAGAGAAACAACCTTTAAAGTCTCAAATAGGAGTCGTATATGTACCCCAACATTGGAAATACGGTGTAAACACTCAAACAACAGAGTATCTAGAAGGATACGTTCCAAATATTAGAAGCTTTAGGGAGTATTGGGATATTCATATAAATCTAATGTATGGTATTAATCCCTTTACAGAAAAATTTAGTATTGAGGATATGTTAACTAAATTTGAAACAGATAACTCTTTCTACTTTTCTAAGGGGATTGAGAATGAGTCTTCATTTTTCGAATGGAACTCAGAAAATTGTTCCACTGTATATTCAGATACCCTTAAATCATCCCTATTCGTTTGTGATACTTGGGTTAATTGGATACCCTCTGATTTAGATAGTAAAAGTTTTGTTTTAACTAGCTGCTCTCTTGATAAAGAGAACGGTTATTGTATATTCGAGGACTATCTAAAGCTATACTATGAAAGTAAAAGATATGGGGAAAGTAGATGCTTTGGAGAGAGTGAACTGTACTGTGATTATGAAAAATATTTAGATATTGTTTCTTTAAATTAATATATTCAAAAAATGAATAAAAAACTTCTTCTCCCTATTCTTGTATTACTTCTCTTCTTCCCATTAAAGGTATTTGCACAGGATTCTAATACACAGGAGCAAAACTGTATTGATTTAGAGCAAATATATATGGAGATAAATAATTCTAGCCAGGCAGTAACTGGAACAAAGAATAGTATAGATGCAGTTAAAAAGGTTAATGCAGCTGCCTCTCTAATGAACATTATCTCTGTGTTCGTTGGTGACCAAATATACTGTATAAAAGATCAAGAGGCCGCACTACAATCCTCTACTTTAAACAGTACTGGTTTGCTTGGTATGGTAAGTGAAGCTAACAAAACNNTCCTTAGCACAGGTAGATTTCGGAGGTTCAGGTGAAGAAAGAGAGGATGCAAACGAAAAGGCTGGAGAGGTTGGAAATGTTGTCGAAGGTGAGATAAATAATAGTGTAGAGAAAATTATTGGAGATATTGAAGTAGATGAAAAAGATTACACAGGAACCCCTGGAGAGAAAATTAGTGGATATAACTATTTAAAGGATGTTGTGAAGTTGGATTCTATATGGAAGGTTACCTCAGGTATTGCATATGTCCTCTTTGTATTAGTCTTTATCGTAGTTGGTTTTATGATAATGTTTAGAAAGAATCTCTCTAGTAATATTACTGTTACTGTTTCAAAGGCTCTTCCTAATCTAATAGTGAGCTTAATCTTTGTGACCTTTAGTTTCGCTATTGTTGGCTTTATTATGGATGTCGGGAAATTAGGTATTAATGTTTCGAGGTATGTATTCAATACTGCGTATCAGAACATGGGAGTAACAGATGGCGAAGTAATTGAAATAAAGAATGTCTGGGGATTGGCAGATGATGCTTTTAAGAAAACAAGAAACAATACTGCTGTTGGAGATGCAATATCTTCTATTCCAATTGTAGGAAAACCTCTTGCCGGAATCCTACTTGGTACTGGAAATAGTATAGGTGGAGAGCTTGCAAGGGTTGGTGCAATGGGAGTTGTATACTACTTCTTAGATAAAACTATGCCGCATATTGTTGATGAAGCCGATATTGCAACCGATTTGGAAATAACTGCAGGGGTCTCATTTATAGGAACAGCTGAAGCCACTTTCGATATCTTACAACCGATTGTAGATATGGTTATTTGGATGGCAAAGAATGCAATATATATTGCAGCAACAGGAGCTAAGATAGGGTTAATGGCTACAATTATTAAAAGTCTAATATTAATAATAATCTCCTTCTATGCAGCAATAAGAGTGTTTATAACCCTGTTAACTACATATCTAAAGCTATTCTTAAATGTCATCCTTGGTCCCTTACAAATACTCCTTGGAGCTGTACCGGGTAACGCACATATGATGACTAATTGGTTAAAATCTGTTATTGCTAATACTTTAGTATTTGTAGGAATGTATGTTGTAATCAACGCCTTCACATTGATAGCTCAAGTGGTTGATCCAGAGAGATTTAATTTCTTTGGAAATAGTGGGACTCTTTGGCCAGATATATTAATTTCTCTTGAAAGTATAATTGTAATAGCAGGATATCTCTTTGCTGCTAATTTGCCAAAAATAATAAATGGAGCCTTAGGTGTAGAAGCAAACAGAAGTATGATGGAAACATCACAGAATGTGAAAGATTCCTTTAAAAAGATACCTTTAGTTGGAGGGATATTTGGTTAATGAAGAAAAAAGACGAAAGTATATATGATCAAATTTATAATTTTCTCTTCGATATCCAAGCTTCTAAAAAACGCTTGGATGTAAGAAGGAATAAAAGTGTAGGAGATTTTGGAAACTCTCTTTTAGAAATAGGCCTACAACCAGCCATTTATCCTGTAGGCGTTGTAATGGATGAGATGAAGAATCTAATTGAACAGGAATCCTCTGTTCAAATGGGTAATGTTGATAGACTTTCAACTGGTGTATTTACTTCTCCAATGGATATTCATAGAAATGTCCAAAGAGAGAGAAAAAAAAGAAAGGATAACAGGCTACTTTCATTATGGGCATCTATCGGAGGTAATCTAGATGCTAATGGAGATGGTGCTCTACTTGCTATGTTAGCTAAGAAATTTGATATCTCCTCTGAAGAAGCAACTACATTAGGTAGATTCTACAGAAAGATAAAGAAAGAGGAGAACCAGATTGTCTCCGACAGAGGTCTTTGGTCTACAGATTTCATGCCTTCTAAACAAGATAAGGATTTCCCAAATGTAGATATCGAATTACTGGGAGAGGATTACAAAACAGAAAGAGCAAAAAAGAAGAGTGATATTAT
>DCUE01000017.1:7544-7899 GCA_002328465.1 Candidatus Dojkabacteria bacterium UBA2222 | reverse complement strand
AGAAAACTTTAATAGATCTCTTAAACCAAAAAGGTGTAGAAGAAACTAGGGCGAAAATATACTCTGAATATTTAATTAGTAAAAATGCATCAGTATGGAATGAGAACGACCCTAAGTATTTGAGCACAAGCCAAGATGCTTTGTATAAAGCATTAGCCCTAAGAATAGTCACAGATAGAGTAAAAGAGGGACATGAAGTTAAAGACCTTGTTAAAGAAAGTGAGGTTGTTGAAAGACAATTAAGATCCTTTGTTAATAACAATAAAAGTACATACGGTGTAAAATTTCAGAGAATTCTTCTTACTAAAAGATTCATAGACAATACAGCCTCTTTTGATAAAATCTTTCTTTCCGG
>DCUE01000017.1:0-7457 GCA_002328465.1 Candidatus Dojkabacteria bacterium UBA2222 | reverse complement strand
TTGATGGTAACCTTTGGCTTAAATTAGCCTGTGGTCAGGATGGGAAGCTAAATAAAAAGAGTCTTGCATATGCTCTGTACAACTTAACTCCTGGGAGAATAATGAAGAAGGCTTTAAATAGTTCTGCTAATCCCCTTAACTTTCTCTCAAGAATACTTAGGAATAAGATATTGAATCCATTCTTTGGGAAAATAACTAGCTTAACAAAAAGTTTTCTACGAAAATTCCTAGGATTTACGGGTGTTGCTGGAGCTATTGCTTCTGTAGTTCTTTCATTTATTAATGATAAATTTGAAGAGGTAATAATACAGATAGTACAGATTTTTATTATCACTTTATTAGGGATTCTCTTTACTATTTTCATTAGTCTTGAGAGTATCACGAACAAGAGTTATGAAAGTGCCCTACTAAATGATTATACTAATATTTCTGAAGGAGAAACTTTTACAGACCAAGATTGGGAACTAAATGAATAGTTTAATTAACTATTTTATAATAATCCTAACTGTTGAATCTCTATATTGAAGTCTTCTGTTTCGTTTAGCATCTCACAGTAATCAATCTCACTCCCTGCACTTGCAACTCCACTAAATACTAGGAAGCTCTCATACTCTTCTCCAAATTGATACAAAGGAAATACACAGTATTTTGTAAAGTTAGTATATGTAGAATCATCTTTTGGATAGTCACCCTTAATTACAGTATTTGCACCCTCTTGTGGAATTTTATAATAGCTAATTAAATGAAATGCTCCATTGTCGTTAACATTAACAGTAGGCGTCTTTTTATACACTAATCCATGAGCTGCTCCACTATCTTCTGTGTAATCTTCTTTGAGTAGATATTCATATGTAATATAGTCTATTGTTTCCTCTTCCAATGGATACTTTGCTTTTCCACCTGAGAAATATGATGTCATACTTTCCTCATCTATAAAATATGAAATGATATGAGAGTCTGAACAGAATTTGTTCTGATTATCTTCATATATTAACATATTGTCTGTCTCTTGAGGTTGAGATACAAAACCAGTGTCATCACAACTAGATGTTGGAGCTTTAACATAAAGGACCTTTCCCTCGCCTAAATCTATAAATACTTCACCGAACTCNNTCAATGTAGTTATCATATACATAGTACCCACCTACTCCAACGATTAATAACAAAAGAATAGAGACGATAATTAAGAATGCTTTACTACTCTTTTTCTTTTTAGGATTAGTATCTCCACCGTTTTCCATCTCTTCTGGAAGAGAGAAATCTTTCTGTTCAATAGAGGATATTAATTCTGATAATGGTGTTTCCTCACTCATGTGTATTCTTTAAAAATTTATCACTACTACATTGTAGATAAAAGATATCGCTTTGTCTATGAGAATGTAGGAAATTGGTGTACAGGGGTAGATATTGAACCTTTTTGACACAATTTCTCAGATCTCTAAAATTCTTTTATAAAATATGTCTTCTCTAAAAAATCCATGTCTTCTTTTAATTGAGATATCTTGTATATATTGTCTTCGTCGTAATATTTCTTTTTTAATTTCTTAAACTTTTCTACTGTAATCCATTTGTTTTTTCCATTTCTTGTATCTATTAACTCTCCTTTTGGATTTTTGATTAAAATAACATAAAACATCTTGTCCTCAACTAAATCTCCGCTATCTTCCAAGACTACATGATTATGAACTATCCTTTTAATATAAATATCTCCATCCTCTAATCCAGATTCCTCTTTCAATTCTCTTCTTGCTGTTTCCGAAACCTTTTCACCATAGCGAATTTTACCTGTTATAAAACCAAAATATCCAAAATATGGTTCTTTTGTTCTTTCTTGGATAAGCAAATGCTTTTTACCGTTTATATTCTTTGTTGCAACAATAATTACAGCAACCTTAGGTTGTTTCTCTATCTCTGTATTATCTGTATCCATCCTATTGGAAAATTCCTTACCCTCATTTGTTAGAGAATATTTTGAATCATTCTTTATAACATATCCGTCTTGGATTAATACCTTTATATGATATGAGAAATGATCATTGCTTAAACCTTGTATATTTAAATCGGAGAATCGAGAGTTCGGGTTAAAAAGTAACTCTCTAAGTATGAGCATTTGTATTTTGTGTAACTCGTTCATACCAGAATATATCAGTAAATGTTTTGAGAATCTAGTGAAATCCATTTCACTAAAGGGAAAATGGGTGTGCAGGAACCAATGTCGAACCTTTTTCAAATTTTTCATTTAATCATTAAGTTAAGATAAATTGACGATAATATTTAGTATTTGTATACTTGATATATGGAATTATACATAATCCCAATTGTCCTATTCATAGTCATATTTATAATTGCCGAACTGTTAAAAAAAACTCCTACCTCAAAATACGAAAAGATCTCCTTCTTACTTAATCACTCTGAACTTACCTTTTATAAATTTCTTAAAGATAAAGTTCCATCAAATATTTCAATCATGTGTAAGGTAAGATTAATAGATATTGTAAAACCAGTATCTAAAGGGAAAGCTTATCTAGTAGATAAAAATCGTATTATTTCAAAACATATAGACTTTGTTTTAATTGATAATAATACATCTGAGATAAAAGCTTTAATCGAATTAAATGGAAGCTCTCATGAAAGATTCAATAGAAAGCGAAGAGATACTTTTATAAATGAACTCACTAAAAATATTAATCTAAACCTTTTTACAATAAAGGTTAAATCTCAATATGAGTTAAACGATATAATGAAGATATTGGAATTTATAAAGAAATAAACGAAATGGGTGTACAGGGGCTCGAACCCTGAACCTAACGGTTAAGAGCCGTTTGCTCTACCAGTTGAGCTATACACCCAAAACAACAGAATAATACCAGTAGAATACATATTTTTCAATACATACTCTCTTTCTTTAACTTCGATATAACAATATCTTTCAATATCCACTGCTCATCTTTCTCTACTAGAATTTCACTATCCCCCTCTATACTCTCTACTTTGTAACCTGTATCCATAATCTCTAATCTATATCTACCCTCTCCAATTAACATCCTATATCTACCTCTTGAGTCTGTTACTCTCTTAAGTACTAACTTATCAAACTCTAATTCCCTTAAACCAACTATTACTCCCTCTACAGGATTACCCTCTAAATCTCTTACAACTGCATATCTGTCTCTTTTTCCAAATACATTCCTTATCATAAAGAAGAAGGATGGTATGTAAAGAATTAGGACTAAGGTAGTTAACCAGTATGGGTTATTTGAATAAAGATATATTGCAAATACAAGACCTACTACAAAGAGAAGTATATGAAGTATATTAACAATTACTTTAATCCTTCCCCATAATATCTCTCTCCATACTCTGAACTTAGATACCTCAACTGGATCAAGTGGTATTGCGAAATTAAGCTCTGTTTCATCAGTAATCTCAAAAACTTCTCCATGATATACATTAGTTAAAGGATAGTCTTCTTTCCCAAATATAATGGTAGAAGGATATATATAGTTGGGTGCTCTTACAACAATCTTGTATTCACCAGCCTTTAATCTTGCAGAAAAGTATCCCTTAGAATTAGTAACATCTGACCACACCATCTTTCCTGTCTCATCGAATATTCTTACGATAGCTTGAGCAATAGGGTCTTTAGTTAAAGCATCATATACATATCCCAATGGTTTCGCTCCCGCTCTAAATCCTAGCCAAGATAGAAGATTTAATATGAATTGTAAAAGTACATACGGAAGATTCAAAAGACTACCGATAGTTATTAAGAAAGCAGAAGTAACAGTTACCAAACTTGTTGTAGTAGTAATTCTCTCTAGATTAACAGGATCTAATTGACCAATAGTATCATCTAATCTCTCATTAATATCCTCTATTGTTTTATCAATTTGATCTATGATTGGTGGTCTTACTGGTGTTGCCTCTCCCTTTGGAATATTAAGATAGATATTACATACTCTACTGATATTACCTGCAGCATCTCTTGCTTCAACACAGAATTCATATCTTTCTCTAAGGTACGCTCCAGATACTCTTTCTAAATCACTTAATTTGACATTAACAATTAGATTGTCTCCCTCCATTTTATAATCAGTTACACATGTGTAAGTTGCACCCTTTGAATTAACACATAGGAANNGTATCTGAAGAAGTCCACTCTACTGTATTGTTGTCACCAACCCCTCCAATACTAATTGTTTGAATGACAGGAGGCTGAGCATCCTGAACACTAAATACTGTACTTGACCACGCACTTTGTCCTCCACTCGAGTTTTTTGCTTTAACACGATAGAAGTACATTTTTCCATCTTCTAAATCTGTAAACTGATGAGATGTATTACTTTTCCATCCAGAGTTAGCAACAACTGTATTAAAGTTAGGGTCTTCACTTACCTCAACATAGTACTGATATCCAGCTCCTAAGTTATTCCAAAGTACTGTATTAGTAGTACCTTTTGTATAGTAAGGCTCTGGAAGAAATGTAGGTACCTGAACAGGTACAACATACAAAGTTTTACAATTCTGAATATTGATATCATATCCTAAGGTTGTATCTTTGGCACAAACCGAGTATGTACCCGGAGTTGTAGCATATACAGAACCCGTAGTCCTTCCTGTTGAATCTGTAACTGTACTAGGTTGAGTAATACTTAATCCTGGAGCAACAATTACTACTGTCCTATTAGGTATGCCTACTCCAGAAGGAGAGAGTATTCTGATGGTAACCGTACTTGATTGATATATCTCAACAGTTACTGGATTAATAGTGACAGTAGAGTATATATCTACATTTATCCTACCATTTACTGTCACAACCTGAGTTTGTTCAGGAAGATATATTTGTGCATATGCTGAGAATGCAGAAAAAAAGAAGACGTATATTAAAATTGTAAGTAAGGCAGTTTTTAATTTCATTTTTAGATTTCTTCTATTACCCTCTTAATATATATATCTAATGCTTGCGTAAAGTTTTTTTCGATATACGGATTATCCCCCAATTTATAACCCTTTCCTGCTTTACTGTAACAGTTTTTACAAAGAAGAGCAAAAGAAGAAAGGTCTAAATATTTCAAGTCTTTTGTACTTTCACAACTATTACAAACGGAGAAATCTCCTAAATATCCCATCTCTTTTAAGAATATGACCCTGAATCTATTTATACTTTCAATATCAAAATTCTTTTTACAAACGCTAGTTAATAGATCAAAAACTCTTTCATTTGGATCATTCTCTTGAAGTATTTTATTAAGTATGTCTAAGACCCTTTTAATATCATCTATCCTATCTTTCAATATCTCAGTATCAGGAGCATATACAAGTTGAGATTCTGTTAATAAAGGGAGTCCTTTACCCTCATAGAAAGATATATTACAGATGTTTAGAGTCTGCATATTACCCCTATTCTTGCTATTTATCTTTCTCATACTTTTAGCAAAAAGGGTAAACTTGCCTATGTGTTTACCAAACACAGTTAGTATTCTATCTGCTTCTGAATAGTTGATGGATTTTAATACAACAACAGTATCTTTAGACATCGCATTTACTACTTTCCAATATATCTTCTACATATGTCTTTAATTTGTACTGGAATATCTCTGCAGCAAAACCAGCTGCCTGTTTTCTACAGTTATCTGCTTTATACTCCCTTCCATTAAATTTCTTTAATATCTTGGATAGCTCTTTGTAATCATATTTATCAAAGAACACACCTGTCTTTGGATTACCATCACATACTGTTTCTAATACACCTCCCTCTTTNNCCCCTAACTGGGAAAATTAGGGCTCTAGCCTTAGCAAGTAATCCTAATTTCTCCTCATCAGAGAAGTAACCTAAAAACTTTACATAGCCCTTTGCATTTAACTCTTTGACCAACTCTTTCATTCTTTCTAAATCATCCCCTATCCCTGCTACTTTAAGAGGAGCTTTTGCATCACAAGCTGCTCTAATTGCTAACTCTACTCCTTTGTATGATTCAACTCTTCCTAAATACAGAAACCAATTCTCTTTCTCGAACTTCTTTGTCTTACTACTAATCTCTTTTACCTCAACTGGTGGATATATTACATCTGATTCTACATCGTAATATTTTTTTACTCTTGCTTTTACAACATTAGAAATTGTAATCATACGAGTAACTCTCCTTGCAGCATTCCTATCCCATTTCTTCCACATCTCTTCAAAAAATGTTCCCATGAAGAGGGAGTAGATTTTAAAAAACATTTTGTTAATACCCTTAAGCTGTTTACTATCCTTAATACTCCTTCCCTCTTTCTCCCAAAGGAACTTAGGAGGAGACATACATATATTCACATGGGGGATATTTCCTTTAACGAATTTTGCAAATCCTATTGATATGGATACTATTCCATCAAAATCTTTAAACTTAAAAGATTTATACGCAATTGGTTGAAGTAGGTTATATAAATGTCTTAATTCAAACTTCCATGGTAAATACTGCATAAAAGATGTTTTAACTTTTATATTTGGGAACTCTCTTTTAACAAAATCTTTATCACAGTAAGCGGTAAAAAGTGTTCTATTAGGGAATGTTTTTAAAATATGTCCTAGATGTTTTTCTGCACCACCCATTTTATACAAAGGGTCTGATACTACAGCTATGTTATATATTTTTTTATCTGGCATCAATATTAAAAAGGATATTAGATATCAATGATTATATCACTTATGCATTTAAGTATTACGGGAATCTCTTTAATACAATTAAAGTTCAGGAAGACCATCGTCACCAAAATCATCCATAGAGAAATCGTCATCCTCTTTGTCTAACTCTGCAACTATATCATCTAAATCGGAGAGATCTTCTTCAGATTTAGCAACTGTTTTCTCAGCATCAGAATCATCATCGGGGAATATTTCATCTAATGAATCTACATCATCTACTACTGCACCATCATTCAAATGGTCATCCTCACCAAGAATGATAACGTTGGATTCTGGTTCCTCTACAATATCTGTATACTCTTTCTCTGCTACTGGATTTTGGGCTAATCTATCTTCTACTTTCTTTATAAAGCCCTCTGCTTCTTCTCCGAACTTCTCTACAACATCAATAACCCTCATTGGTTTTCCGCAATCTGGACAGAATTGTATATATTCAACTTCTTCACCACAGTTTTGACATGAGAAAAATACAACATGTACGCTCTGTCTTTGGGGGATTACCTTTTTTGTTTCTTCTTGCTTTGCCATAGTATTAAATAGATTCAGTATTCTAGGATATTACAATTAAGAGATATAGGTCAATGAACCTATAAGAAATACTATTTTAATCGTATTGAGGATAGTGGCATTTCTTATACTTTTTACCACTTCCACACGGACATGGGTCGTTCCTTCCAACCTTTTTACTACCTCTTTTTATAGTCTGTTGCTTATCAACTTTTCCAGGTCTGTTATCTGTTAAACTTTTTACTTCTTCTTTTTGAGTTCTAAC
>DCUE01000039.1:1097-18681 GCA_002328465.1 Candidatus Dojkabacteria bacterium UBA2222 | reverse complement strand
TATTGTATACATGCACTATCTCTTCACTTTGGAATGCCCTTAGAACATATACAATCACATCAACTTCCCTAATATGAGAAAGGAATTGGTTACCAAGTCCCTCTCCCTTAGAAGCTCCCTTAACTAGTCCTGCAATATCTACAAATGTCATAGCAGATGGAACCACTTTCTCAGCTTTAAAAAATTCGGCCATTCTTTCTAATCTACTATCAGGTATCTGTACAACTCCAACATTCTTATCTATTGTACAAAAAGGATAGTTCTCCGCAGGAACTGCCTTCTTTGTTAAAGCATTAAACAGTGTTGACTTACCAGAATTTGGTAAACCAACAATACCCAATGAAAGTGTATGAGACCTAGTCACATTATCCATTTAATATATCCATTTCTTTAAATATTAAGATTCTCATTATACCACTTTCAAATATAACAATTCTAAAGTAATATATCTGTATATGAAACTGCCCAAAAGAATATGTCTATCTATTATATTAGGAATACTTCTATTCTTTCCTTACTCCAATATCCTTGCAGTAACATATGATTTCATCCTAACTAACAATACAACAGTAACATATACAACTGGAGAAGATACTGTTGATGTAAAAATTCTCTTTCTAAGAGAAGTAAAAAACAAGGAGTATTTCTTCTCAACAAGTGGAGAGCAATCTTTCCATATCCCGGATTTGGTTCGAGAAGATCAAGAAACTGTAAAAGAGGAGAGAGAATTTAAAAAGGCAAGTATCTCAGTAACAAATGATAGTGGGAAAAAGATCCCATATACAATTGAAGATTTAGAGTATGGAGAAGGAATGTATGTAAAAGTACCCAATTACAAACAGACAACATATACTTCCCCATACAGAGTAATTGTAAAATATTCAACACACGACTATGTAAAAAATGTATATAACTGGGTATTAATAGAGTATCCAGCACTACATGAAGATACCAAATTCGAGCAAATACATGACGAAACCGATACAAAAGTAAAAATCAATTATAATTTAGATATCGTCGTCGATAAGGACATACCACCTTTAGCTCGTATATTTCCAGAAACATACAACTCTAAAGAACAGGGAGAGGGTACTTCCTATTCGTTTTCTTCAGATCAGAGAGTTGGTAAGCCTACATATCTTGAATTTGGAACAAAACAGATATACAAATTTGAATTGAGTTTGAAAACATCAAAAACTGACGACCTTATACCTGAAAGATACTCCTCTGCTATCTCCGCTCTCTCTACAAATATATATGAGCTCGCTCTACCAAGAGAGTACTCAGAAAACAAACAGAGTGTAAGAATTGAAAAGATTTCCCCTACTCCAACTAAACTGATCACAAATACAGAAGGTAATGTAATTGCAACATTTGAAGTACCTGCCAATCAAGAAAGTGAGATATATGTATCTGGTTATATATGGTTAGAGCAAGAGGCATTAGAGAAGGCATACCCTATACCTAATATTACATATACAAAGTATCTGGAAAGTATAAAAAAGAACAAGGAATTAGCAAAGTATTTAATACCCACAAAATATTGGGAGGTTAAAGACCCTATCATTGATGCAAAAGCAAAAGAATTGCTTGTTGAAAACAACTTTATTCTTGACATTATAAGGGCAGATTACTCATACATTACTCAAACCTTTGAATATAACAAAGAAAAGGCAAATGACCCGAATTCAACAAGAATTGGTGCAAAAGCAGCATTACAAGGAGGGGCTACTGTCTGTATGGAGTACTCAGATGCAATGGTTGCGATATTAAGAGCACAAGGGATACCAGCTAGGGCTGCTTTCGGATATACATCTTTAGATACAAATACAGAAGACAAAGTAAGTCACCAATGGGTTCAAGTATGGCTACCAGATTACGGATGGTTATCCGTTGATCCATCATACGAAAGTGCAAATATGATGATTGGACAAAGTTTACAGTATATTCTTTGGAATACCCTTCATGATGATAACTTTGTAGATATAAAGGCATACTCTGCAGATAATTTCGAATTTGATACTTCAAAATATAAGGTAAAGGTATACGCTGTTAGTGAAGATAGTATCCCCGAGAATGTCCTCTCTTATTCAGATATTCAACCTGAAAATACAGAAAATAGTACAAAAGAGACACTTAACCTGATTATTAAAACAACTCCAATTGGAAAAGCTCTAGTTATAATTCTTCCAATAACCGTAGTACTCCTACTCTTAATAACACTCTTCTCATTAATCACACTACTTATAAAAAGAGTTAAAGCTCGTAAAGCTTCGGTAAGTCAATTGCCTTAACACCCTCTTCCATCCTATCTGGTGCAGTGGCATACAAGGTCATTAAGACATCCCCCTTCTCTACTTTATCTCCCGGCATTTTCTCTATATATATACCAGCTTCTCTAATTCTTGGAGTTCCAAGAGATCTTGCAATCTCTACAATCTCTCTTGTACAGATATTCTTAACTACTCCACTTCGTTCTGACTTAACTTCATATTTTAGTTTTCCCGGTTTCAATTGTATGGACTTAATAACCTTTTCAGCCCCCTGAGCTTTCGCAATATCCCAGAATTTCTTTAAGGCCTTACCCGAATCAAGGATATCTAGAGCAACTTTTTTACCCATGCCCTTCTTAGCCTTACCTACTCCCTCAAAGATCTCAGCTGCCATAGCAATCACAGTATCTTCTAATACCTCTGAACGTTTCTCATCCCTTTCAAGTACTCTTAAGCACTCTCTCATTTCGAGTACAGGACCGACCCCATTTCCATCAGGACCCTTCACACCTCTTTTGTGTGTTACACACTTTATGTTGAACTTACTGAATAGTTTCTCAAACTCTCTTCTTAAAAATTCTAAATCATCTGGCTTCTCAATCTTAGTACCCTTCCCATATGGTAAATCTATTAATACGAAAGATGCACCCATTGCTATTTTCTTTGCAACTATACTTACTAATACCTTCTGAAATTCTTGGATTCTCAAAGACCTCTCAACATTAATGATTTCATCGTCAGCTGGGGCTAAATACAAAGCTCCACCCCATACCATACACGCTCCTGTTTTCTCAACAACCTTATATACTCTCTCCTTATCCAAAGCTACTGGCATAACAGACTCTAAAATATCCGTGGTACCAGCAGGAGATGTTATCGCTCTAGTTGACGTATTAGGTACAACCAACCCATTTGCAGCAAGTATTGGAACTAATATTGGAGTAATTCCTTTTCCTGCAGTTCCACCAATAGAGTGTTTATCTACAACTAGATCTTTATTACTCTTTATATATTTAAAATCTAAAATCTCTCCTGATTCGGCCATGCCCTTAGTCATTGAATATATCTCCTCATCTGAGAATCCAGGATTGAAGAAAGTTGAAACAAAGAATGCCACCTCGGTCTCCCTAAGCTTCCTAGATCCAATATCCTGCATAATTGAGACTAATTCGGCTTCATTCAGCCTCTGACCAGACAGCTTCTTTCTAATTGCATCTAGAGCGTCACTAGTAGAGGGTATATCAATGAGCATCCTCCTGCCCTCTGGAATGTGATATTCTTCATATATCTCCTCATAAAGACCTACTTCCCCCTCTGCTAATTTTGATTCCGTTATTATAACTTTTACGTAAAGTTCTATGTCCTTGTAACCAAGTAAAACAATACCCCCTTCCTTTATCCCAAGATCCTCTGCATCGTTCTGATGCATTAAAATAAAGAGCTCTTTACCTGCTCCTAGATCAAATTTTTTACTCTTAAGATATATTCCCATATTTTTACTAGTTTATATTTTATTCAAAAAGCCAAGTATATTTAGCTTTCACTATATCAGATATTTCACCTGGTTTAATAATACCAAATTCGGTCATAAATCCTGTAATCAATCTTGCATCAATTATCTCAAAAGCTGGATTGAACATCTTAAGGTTCTTTGGAGCCTCACTCCATAATTCATGGTCTTCACGAATTTCAATAGAAATCTCTCTATGCGTAAGTTCGGGATTTACTTTTAAAAGTGGTGAAACAACATAAACTGGTTTACTTGCATAATTGGATGCAACTGCAATCCCCCAGCTTCCAATCTTGTTTATACAGTACCCATCAAGTGTGATTTCATCACACCCAATGAACACTGCATCTATTGGAATTGACCCTCTACCAATTACAAAAGACTCTGCAGCACTATCCGCAATCATAGTAGTAGAAATCCCTTCATCTAGAAGACTCTTCGCTGTTGTGCGACCCTGAAAACGAGGTCTGGTCTCTGTACAAACAGCATCAAATGTTTTCTTTTCTTGCGCAATACTTTTTATTATCGCAACAGCAGTAGAGGAATGGCAATGAGTTAATATATTCTCAAAATGTCTTACATATGGAACCCCAAGATCTATGATTGCTCGTTTGGAATCCGATATCTTAAAAAGATATTCATCGCAATATGAGTTTAAACTCTGTTTCATGTCATTCAAAGAGTGTAAATCAGAGAGGTTCTTTTTAAATATATGAGTTACATATTTAACAGCATTCCTTGCCAATGGCTCATTCAATCGAGCATTGGCAAGCTTGTTACCTACCCTCTCTAACTCTTTGTAAAACATCTCTTTGTCCGAGATGTTACTCTCCTCGATAAAAATCTTCATACCCTCTACCGTTGCAATAGCAACATTGGTAGCACCCTGGATGTTCAAATCTTTTATCTCTTTTTCAATATCTAAAATCTGTTTAACACTCATACTATTTTAATTCAAACTCTTCATTTAATTTAGGGATATCTACTTCAACACCTAACTCAGCTTTAATATTTGTTCCAAAACCAATTGCAATCTCTTCATCCGCATGAACAACAAAAATCTTTTTAGGAGAATGCCCAAAACTTCTTAACCAATACCTTAAATCCCTCTGGTCTCCATGCGCCGAGAACCCACCTAATGTATGTACCTTAGCCCTTACTTGCAAAGGCTGCCCCATTACTCTTACCTCTGGCTCTCTATCTACTATTTTTCTTCCAAGGGTACCTTCTACCTGATATCCTACAAATATCATGTGAGTATTTTCCTTTTCAATATTGTTTTTTATGTGATGTACTATTCTTCCACCTGTACACATTCCACTACCAGCTATAATTACTACTCCCTGTTTAGATATTAATCTCTTAGATTCTTCAGCAGAATCTACAGCCACTAAACCTGGGAAATGAAATGGATCATCACCTTTCTCAAGTAATCTTCTTGCATCCTCATCATAGAATGTGGGGAACTGTTTAAATACCTCAGTAGCTTTTGATGCCATAGGGCTATCAAGATATACTTCGAGATTCTCTAATATCTTGTTCTCAACAAAAAGATTAAGCTCATACAGAATTTCCTGAGTTCTCTCTATCGCAAAAGATGGAATTAAAATATTTGCCTTCTCTTCTTGTGCCTGTTTAATTATTGACAGGAATTCTAATACAGTCTCATCCTTACTCTTGTGTAATCTATTACCATACGTTGCCTCACAAATAACGTAATCGGCTTCTCTAATCATGTCTGGATCTCTTACGATCCTTGCCCCTGGCTGACCAATATCTCCGGAGAATACAAGCTTTCTATCCCTACCCTCTGCCGTTTTAATCCAGAACTCAAGTATAGCTGAACCTAAAATATGACCAGCATCCCTCATTCTAAACTCAACATTTTTATTAACACTTACTGATGAACCGTAGGGATATATATCAAAAAGTTGGAACATATCCTCTACATCAGATTCAGAGAAAAGTGGTTTTCTTTGTTCAAAAAGAGAACCCTCTTCAGAAAGATTCTTTCCTTTCTGAGTATCTTTACTTCTTGCCAACCATCTTTCATATTCTTCCTGTTGTAATCTAGCAGCATCTAAAAGCACTATCTTAGCCAAATCTCTAGTCGGTTGTGTCCCTATTATTCTACCCTTAAACCCCTGTTTAACAAGAATTGGAATTCTCCCACTATGATCAAAATGCGCATGTGTAAGAAAAACGACATCCAATTGAGATGGGTCAAATGGAAAAGGCTCGTAATTAAGCATATCAACCTCGTCCTTGCCTTGGAATGCACCACAATCAACTAGGAATTTGAAATCTCCTGTATCTATATAGTAACAAGAACCAGTAACTGTTCTAGTAGCACCGCAGAATTTTAATTTCATAATGGGCAGTAGTAATCAAAATTATCTATCCTAATATTACAACATATGCTTCGCTTCATCCAATAGCTTCTCCTTTGTGTTCATCAAAGGATCCTCTATTACAATATCCAAAAGGCTTCTTAATATTTTACCCATTTCAGGACCGGGCTTAATACCAATGCTCTTTAAGTCTTCGCCAGATATATCTAAATCAGAAATCTTAAGTGCCATATCTTTTGCTCTTACTTCAGAAATATGTTTCTGTAATTCTGTAATCTCTTTGGGTTGGAAGGGACTGTTAGGATTAGAAGTTGCATCCGCTATCCTCAATTTAAACAAATCCTCCACATTCTCCTCACCTACTCTATTCAGAAATCTCCTAACAGCAGAGTCGCTCCATTGGCTTAACATTAATTTTTCCATCTCTTCCTTACTACCCTCTTGCTGTGAATGAGGATAGTAGAACATATGATTCCTTATTAATGTCTTTACCCTTTCTATCTCTGACTTAGAGAATCTTAATCTCTTCATAATGGTATCAACCATCTCTACTCCCATAATATCGTGTCCATAAAAGTGACCATTCCCCATATCCGTTCTAGGTTTTGCAATATCATGAAGTAATGCTGCTAATTTAACAGAATCCTCCGCAAAATCACATGTCTTTAAACTATGCCAATACACATCATGTGCATGAAAAAGTTTCTGTTCTACACCGTAACCCTCTAACAACTCTGGAAGGAAAATATTCAACAAACCACACTGCCTCATTAACTCTATCCCTTTAGATGGTTTAGGAGAATTTAAAAGTAATTTCATAAACTCATCTCGTATTCTTTCCATGGAAACCTGCTTAGCAACAGGAATACACTCAGAAATTGCTTTAAAAGTCTCTTCCTCTATCTCAAAATCTAATTGAGATGCAAGCCTACAAGCTTTGAAAGCCCTTAGGCCATCCTCTTTAAATCTTTCAATAGGGGTTCCAACGGCTCTAATTATCTTCATATTAATATCTGTAATACCTCCGAAAGGATCATATATATCCCACTCCTTCTCTACCTCTTCACCATCCAAGTCGTCAGATGAGAGGTCTAATGCCATAGCATTAATTGTAAAATCTCTTCTCCCTAAATCCTTGAAAACATCATTAACAAATTCTACCTTGCTTGGCCATCTCCCATCTATATATTCTTCTTCACTTCGGAAGGTAGTTACCTCAACTTCCATATTCTCCTTGTTCTGGTCTTGAACAAGGGCAATAACTGTTCCGAATTTTGCCCCAGTAGATACCGCTTTAGGAAAAAGTTCTAACATCTCATCTGGAAGTGCATTGGTCGCTAAATCATAGTCATGAGGCTGCTTTCCCATTGCGACATCTCTTAGTGCACCACCAACCAAATATACATCATACCCTTCTTTAGAGAGTATCCTTGCTATCTTCTGAACATATGATGGTACCTTGAATCTTAACTTCATTTTATTAAAAACCTCCTAATAGATAGTATCAAAGTATTGGGGATACAACAAGAAAAGAAACTAAAGATTGTAAAAACCATTTAGACTTATTACTCCTCTTTCTTCCACCTCTTCCTATCTATCTTGTCCAACTCAATCCCCTTACTCAGTACACTAGTAAAGAGGATTCCAAACATAACTAACGATACAAAGAGTAAGGCAAAGTCATACTGAGTTAGATAGTGTCCATATACATTGAAATACTTAACAGGTACGAAGAAAAGAACCACTGTAGCAATCATTCCTATAATCCTTACCTCTGTTGGACCAAATAATCCGAAAGAGTATTTAAACTCATTCTGTACATATGTTACCAACTCAACATGAAGAATTAGAAGAATATATACAATTATGAAAGTCAAGGCTATCTCAATTCGGAAAAAACCTGATAATCCCATACCCAAACCTAGAATAAATACAGCTATACCATCTATAATATGATCTATGTAATATCCATAATTAGGTCTTGTCTTCTTCCTATACCTTGCCAAACTACCATCAAATGAATCCCCAAACCAGTTAATGATAAATCCAAGAATTACAAGTATTAAATAGTATTTGTTAAAAAATCCCAGTATAAAGCCCGCTGCTATCATAATTGACCCTACTACACCCAAAGCTGTTAACATATCTGAATCTACCCACTTAGGTATTCTTGGACATATCCACTCTTTAGACCTTTCTTCAATCTTAGCTGTAATACCTGTATTTATTGCATTCTGCTCATCCCTTTTATATTCAATTCTTAGTTTCCTTAATTGTTCCTTTAACTCCCCCTCTAAGCTAGAGTTAAGTATTACCTTCATCCTCTCAATAAATTCCTCAACAGATTTGACATCAAAAATATTAAATTCTGAGTCTCTCTTTCCCCTATCTCCATTCATTCCAAACATGTTAATAGAATACTTAAGTTAAATAGCTAAATATATTATATCCCCTTTATTAATGCAATCTTTTATGTTAACTTAGTACTGTAGTAACCTTTTTTTATTAAAAGATGGAATTAAAAAGTCCAATGCCCCTTGGAGAAAAGAAAAGCAGGGAAAACAACCCTACAGAAGAATTCCTAGAAATTGCACAGAGTAAACAGAAGAAAAATTTTAAATTACCTTCTTTTACACTCCCCTCTTTCAATTTTTTAAAAAGGAAAAATAAAGAAGAAACTGAAATACCAGAATACAATACAAAAAGTATCCCTACTCAGAAAGTAATACATAACACGACAAGACCTCAGAAAGATACCTCTTCATTAGAGACAATTCTCCATACCGTTGTAGTACCGTATATAAAGGAACACAGGGAGAAGATAATAAATATCTCCATTATAGTTGTTCCACTCTTTCTTCTAATAATCCTTTTCTTTTCTATACTTGCATATACAAGAGCAGAGCCGTATAGGATATCAAAAGAGTTTTTAGAAAAAATTGAGAACAGAAATACAAGAGGAGCCTACGAATTAACAACAGATGCATATCAAGCTGTTGTCTCTGAGAAAGATTTTAAGAAAATCGTAACTACATTGAACTCTGTAGATGTCTCTAATGCTAAAATCAAAGAGAAAAGTATTGATGATAAAGGAGATATGGGACAGTATGCATATGTGAAGTATAAAATATCAGGCTACTATCTAGATCTTGTTCTCTTTAACGATGCAAGGGATTGGGGGATATTGAGTATTAAAATAAGCTTAATACAATAAAACGGAGAGAGTGGGATTCGAACCCACGGTACGGAAACCCGTACAACGGTTTTCAAGACCGTCACATTCGACCACTCTGTCATCTCTCCAAGCCCCAAATTATATCATAAAATATTTTATATATACCTTTTTATTGACTATTCATACCAACATACCATATCATTTTATACTATCAATATGAAACTAAAAAATGCCCTAAAAACAATTCCTCTACTATTAATAGCTTCCCTATTCCCTTTCTCTGTTATAGCTGCAGAACTAGATTCAACTAATTACAAGATTGTAGGAGCAACAACTCAAGGGGGAGGAACTCTAACTACTGCTAGTGGAAATTACTCTGCTCTTCTTGAGGTTGGAAGAATCTCAAATAACCCTAGAAATTATTCAACAAGCTATAAACTTTTTACAAGTCCTGAGCAAGCATTTCTACCTGCAGTACCAGAGGTATCTTGTTTTGAAACAACAACTTCTGGATCTTCAAACTGTGTAAGTGGACCTTCTGAATTAGTAAACGGTATGGTCGCAATATGTGGTCCAAGTGGTTGCTACAACAAGGCAAGATTCGAGATAGATAGTAATGATAATCCCACAGACACGTTATACGCAGTAATGATTTCAACTGATAATTTTGTATCAGATGTAAGGTACGTTGATGGAAACAACTTCTGGCCAGAAACAATTACTACACATAACCTAAATGATTTCTTGACTAAGGCAGATTGGGAAACAGAAGTTTTCAACATACAAGGGCTACAAACTGGCACCACCTACTACATTAGAGTAATGGCATTACATGGAGATTTTACTCAAACGGAAGTTGGTCCGATTGCAAGTGCAACTACCTCTGGAGGCTCTGTTTTCTTTGATATAGACATAGAAGATGAAAATGGTGTTTCAGCAGAAACTGCACCACCCCACTCCATATCCTTTACTGGAGCATATGCATTAATAGGAGGCTCTGCACCAACAGTGGCAGAAGATAGAGTGTGGTTAGATGCAGGCACAAATTCACAAGGAGGTTTTGCAGTAGTAGTTAGGGGGGTAAATGGTGGATTAAAGAGTAATACAACAGGACAAACCATTGTATCTGCAACTGCAGACTTAAATGTTACTTCGGATGGATTTGGACTACAAAGTGAGTACATTAGTCAAGACTCTTACTCATATCTAGGTACTATATCAGCGACATCCGACTATAGTGGAAGTGGTAATAATGTTGGTATTGTAGGCACAAGTTCTACAAAAGTATACGAGGCAAGCTCTCCTGTTTTTAATGGAAGAATGGCTCTAAAAGTTATTGCAAAACCGGGTACAGATAAGACTGCTGCAGCTGACTATCAAGAAACAATCTATTTCATTTTAATTCCTAGATTTTAGCTCTTGACAGAGGAAAATATTAAATGTAATCTCTAATATATAGCAAAAAAGAGTATATATGAATTATAAATTTTTAAACTGCCATTTGTGAAAAAGCTCTTGTCTACACTCAAGTTTCTGGTACCTACGTTTGTTTTGGTTTTCTTTGTCTCTTTCTTGTTACTTGCAACAACACAAGCAGCAACATTAGCTGCTGTTTATGTTTTTATGAGTAGAATAAAAGTGAATCTAAATGGTGGAACTGGACAGGTCGTGGAAATGATTGTAGCAATAGATACTGCCAGTGCAATAAGCTCTGGTGGAACAGTCACAATCGAATTCCCAGATGCCGATGACTCAATGTGGTGTAGGACTACAGGAGCTCTAACGGTAACTTCTACAGCAAGCTCAGCAGCAGATCTCTCGGGAACTAACTGGCAAATTGATACTGGCTTACCAAACTCTGGAACTTCCCTAACTGCAGCATGTACCCAAGGAGGTGCTGGAACCGTCGATAAAATAACTATTAGTAATGTAGGTGCATTAAGTGCGGGAACAACATATGGTGTTAAATTAGCAAATGGTTCTGCTGCAGGAGTCTTAGGAACTGATGATACCGCAGGTGAACATATCGTAACTATTAGTGCAAATCTTGCTGGTACTCCAGTTGATTCTAAATCTTTCAAAATATATCTTGTAACTGACGATGTTGTTGTCGTAAGTGCTCTAGTATCTGATGTTCCAAGTGTAGTATGTACGATTAGTTCGAACTCTGTAAATCTTGGTACTCTTTACCCAGGTGGTACATATGCAACCGGTACACATACTATTAGTACCTCAACAACAAGTTCTGGATATTACTGGGCGGTATATGGAACAGGAGATGGTACCAATGATGCAGGTCTTTGGAATGGGACAACCTTAATACCCTCTGGTGCAACAGCAACTCTCGATTTGACCAATGCTGCAGTATACGGTTTTGGAATGACTCTTTCTGACCCAGATGCAGGAGATCCAGCTGCTGTTACTACAAACTTTGTTAATACAACTACCGGTACCTTCGGTACCATAGATAGGTTATACTCAGGTGCTAAAATGGTCTTATATCAGAATGGAACACAAGGTTCATCTGAACAATCTACTGTAACATACGGTGCAAAAGCTCAAGCAGCAGCCACCTCTGGTTCCTATACAGAGTATGTTTACTTCGTATGTGGTGGTTACTACTAGTTTCTTGTATAATACTTGAACATGATATTAACAAGGTTAAAGAAATATAAAGGAATATTATTTCTGCCCATATTTATACTACTATTAAGCGTATCTCCTTCTTTTGGTCAAACAGAACTTTCCATAGGTGTGGCACCAACCTCTAAAGTTCTTAAACTTTCCCCTGGAGAAATCTTTACAGATGAAATAGTATTCTGGAATCTATCTCAAATTGGTGGAGTATATAAGGTATTTATAAGTGGATTTCAACAGATAGAGAATCAACCTGGTACGGCAATAATATTAACACCAGAAGATGATGCAATTGCACCCTACTCCGCTTCTAAGTGGGTTACAGTAGAGAAAGAAACTCTAACATTGGAACCAAATAAGAACACAAAATTAAAATATACTATTTCAGTTCCTAATGATGCTACTAATGGTGAGTTTAATGTTGAAATTTTCTTAATCTCCGAAAGTGATTTACAGCAGGGTGGAACTGCAACATTTGCTAATCTTGCAGCAGGGACACCATTCTTAATACAGATAGGAGATGAATTTATTGAAAATGCTGAATTACTTAGATTTACAGCAGATCAGAAAACTTATGAGAAAATAAATGTAAACCTCTTAACTAGAATTAAGAATTTAGGAGATACTCATATAACACCAACAGGTGAAATTGTAATTGAAAATATTTTTAGACAAGAGGTCGCTAGAATACCTTTTAACAAGAATAATCAAAGTCTATTAAGAGATACAACAGGGAATTATCAAGACTCTTGGGTACAAACTAGCTACCTATCTCCAAACAATGCCATTGCACTTGGGCCCTTAAAAGCTAAACTATTTGTTACTTATAGGAGCTTCCAACCTGGATTTGCAGTATTGAATGCAGAAACAACTTTCTGGATAATTCCATGGAAGATAATCATCGCTATTATTGCTGCCCTTCTTCTTGTTATAATTGTTAGAACAACTAAGAAGAAAATCGAAAAGAAAAAATGAAATTCATTAGAATTGTAATAACAGTAATATTAATATATACCGTATATGGTATTCCCCTACTTCTTGCAAGTAGTATTGACCCTGGAATTGAAAGAATCAGTTTAGCTCCTGGGCAAACTAAACAACGTTCAGTCCTATACAGTAATACAGAAAATACAGATGTAAAGATATCCATTACACCATATGCATATAACCCTAAGACCGACGCAATTTCAGAAGACAAAAAGAACATCTTTATTAAAGCAGATACCGACACAATAACAGTAAAAGCTAAATCCTCTTTCTCCATTAAATATGAGATATACCCATTAACTAATATTGCAGAAGGTACATATTTTAATATTATTGCTCTTACCCCAGTAACAGATGATCAAAATGTAAAAATAAATACAAGTATAGCTCAGTTAATTATTTTAGATATTGTCAGTACTGAAAACGAAGTTAAAGGAATAGCAACTACGCAGTATTCAACAGAGATAAAGATTATTAAGAAAGGTATTCCTTTTATCTCCCCCCTTGTATTGAGATACACCATTAAAAATAGCTCTAACTACCTCCTAACTCCTCAAGGAAGAATCGATGTTTTCAATGAGAAGAATAGTTATAAACCCATTTACCTATACCTAAATCCAGAAAAGGAAGAAATATATCCAGGAGAATCAATTGAGAACGATATAGAGGTTAAAGATTGGCACATTACAGACTTATTTCTAAAGAGAATTGCCATGGGAGAGGTTTATAATGGAATAGATAATAATCCTCAATATGTTGGTATGGAAATTAATAATTTCATTTTTGAGCTAGCTGTTATTGCAATAGCTTTTATATTAGCAATCCTCTTCTTTAAATCTATAAAACAAGATTTGAAAAAGAAATCTTAAAAAAGACTCAAGACCTCTTTTGTTGTTTTAAAACTAATCTTTGCAACATTAGGCAACTCCTCTCTACCGTGTACTGATACAAAAAGTTTTGCGTTTTCAATTACATTTGAAGCTCCTTTTGGAAATAGAAAATCGTATTTATCATTCATCTTCTTCCACTCTTCGAGAAATATACCCCTGGCAATCACAGAGGCACATGCAACTGCTATATCTGATTCCCCTTTATGATATTGAATAAGTTTGTATTTCTTCCCTAAACTCCCCAATTCATCAGATACTCTGTTTTTTGACATAGAGAATTGATCTATAACCACATACTCACATTCTATCTTCTTGCTCTCTAAGTCCTTTAATCCTTTTTCAATAACTAGGGAGTGCTGCTTGGCTAATAATAAAGAAGCATTCCTATATTTAACAGTCATCTCGTTATACTCTTTGGGATTCACAATGGAGGAATAATAATAAGGATAATCTTTTACCATATTAAAAAGGTTCTCTATTTTCCCATCCGAAAATTTCTTAGAATCCCCAAAACCAAGTAATTTAACTCTCTTAAGAAATTCCTCTGTTACAAAACAGCTAACAACAACTAAAGGTCCAAAATAGTCACCCTTCCCTACTTCATCAACACCTATATGAGGCTTAAATATATCTTCCAGTCTTTTTTCTTTCTGTTTTAAGGAAGATATTATCATTGTAAAATCTTCGCTTCCTTGGAACACCAATTTCCCACTAAAGTACATTATTGCTATTGAACCTCTGGGACTCCTTAGTCTAAAAGCAACATACTGACTTCCATCCTCTTCCTCTATCCATTTATGTACAATTAGGGTGTCTTTTATTTTCTGGAATTCACTCTGTTCAAATTCTACTGTGAATGTATTTTGATTGCTCATATTTTTTGGATACTTTGGCCATTAGCTTTATCTACAATCTTTTTATCTAAAGTCGAATATAGTTTCATATCTTTACTATTTTAATTAAATATCTCTTCTACCCTCCAAGGCCCTTTTTAAGGTCAACCTATCTGCATACTCTAAATCAGCACCCGTTGGAAGACCCATTGCCAATCTTGTTACCTGTATTTTACCCTCTTTAATGTAAGTATTAAATATATCCAATATATAGCTTGCCGTTGCTTCTCCTTCTAGACTAGGATTAGTAGCCACAATTAATTCAATCTTTTTCTCACTCTCATTTATTACCAACTTAATTCTTGATTCTAGGTCATTAAACCTCAGTTCAGAGGCTGTGACACCCTCTGCAGGAGAGATTACACCACCCAAGACAAAGTACAAGCCATTAAAGATTCCTGAATTCTCAAAAGCAACTACATCCAAAGGCTCTTCAACAATACATATCTTGCTATGATCCCGTAATGTACTACTACATATATCACATATATCTTTGTCAGTAACATTAAAACAGGAAGAACAAAATTTGGTTTTTTCATCCATCTCTAAAAGAGCATTACCCAATTTACTTGCATCTTTGTTTGGAGATCTTAAAAAATGATACGTCATTCTAGCTGCAGACTTAGGACCAATTCCTGGAAGTTTACCAAATTCATCAATTACATTTTCAACAGATTTCGGAAGTACAGACATATTAGCCTAACATTCCCTTAATCTTGTCCAAATCTATATCCTGGGCCATCTCTTTTTGTAATTTCTTTTGATAATCTTTAAATGCCTCTTTCATATTCTTTTTTAACCTATCAATCATCTCTACATCCATTAGATCATCATCTACCCATATATCTTCAAACTCTTGTGCTCCATTCATAAATATCTTTAACATACCATCTCTGGACTCACCTGAAATTTTCTTCTCTCTCAATCTATTCTGCATCTTCTTTGCTTCCATTTGCATCTTTATCAACTCCCTTGGATTTAACATATACATATATTAATCAAATTTATATATTCACACTTAGGATTATACATAATTACAATATTACATTCCAGCAAAGATTGCTTCTACATCGGCTGTTATCTTTTTCTTAGCAACAAATTTCTTCTCCTCTGTTCTTTCCTTCTTCTGTATTACTGGAATATTTTTAAGAACAACATCTGCACTAGATTGAAGTTTGGGCTTAACAGACTCATTGACAGAGCAATTCACTCTACAGTGAGTTCCTAACACTTCAAATATTACTTTACCTATCGCATCTCTACTCTCGGGACTATCAATTTGATCTTTATAGAACTTAAATGGTACTTCTATGCACAACACATTCTCTTCAATACTAACTGGTTTAGAGGCTCCTAAGAACGCAAAAAGATGCGTATTTACGGGCTTAATACCCTCTGCCACTCTCTTCCAGTTCTTTTCAACTTCATCGATACTAAGGGTTATTACATCTGTATTTACGACATTAACACTTTCACTTTTACCCTCTACAATTGTGGTGTTTTTTACATCATCACTCTTATTTTTACTTACCGTGGTGGTTGTTTTTACAACATTTTCTTCCTTAGAGAAAGTTGGTATTAACATCTGTAATATCAATATCTGATTTGTAGTACCCTTCAATTCTCGTTCTACATTTAAAAACTCCTTAATTAACTCAAGAATATCCCTTAATTGTAAACCCTTTGCAAAATCATACTCCTTTATATCTTTTGCTGAAATCTTTGCAACCAATACCTCCCTTAAAACCTCCAATGTAAAATTGGTAAACTGAACAAGATTAGTACCTTTGATTTCTAACTCCTTTATACACCCCAATGCCTTTTTAGAATCCCCCGTAACTAATGCAAGGAGTAAATCATTAACCATATATACCTCTGGGATACCCAGAACATCTCTCACCTCTCCCTCTGTTATCTCTTTAGCATTTTCACTCCTTAATTGACTATTAATCACAACATCCATTAAAGAAAGAGCATCCCTATAGCTTCCCCTGGCATTTCTAACAACAATATCAAGACCTTTTTCCTCTATTTTTAATTTCTCTTTGTCAAGAACATTTTTAAGTGTTTTGCGTATTTCCTCTTCTGTACCTAATCTAAAATCATATCTCTGACATCTTGAGAGTATTGTTGGAGGAAGTTTATGAACATCTGTAGTAGCAAGTACAAACACAACATGAGCTGGGGGCTCCTCCAATGTCTTTAAGAGGGCGTTAAAGGCCTCGCTGGTCAACATATGTACTTCATCAATTATATATATCTTAAATCGTCCCTTAGAGGGTGCAAACTCTATTCTTTCTTTTAACTCCCTAATTTGGTCAATACCCCTATTGGAAGCGGCATCTATTTCAATTAAATCCATGAAATTCCCATTTGAGATTGATACACACACATCACATTTATTACATGGGTTACCATCTTTTTTTGGATTAAGACAGTTAACGGCCTTCGCAAGTATTCTTGCAGTACTTGTTTTCCCAGTACCCCTAGAACCAACAAAGAGAAAAGCATGTGATATTTGATCTCCCTTTACTGCATTTTTAAGTATCTTAGTAATATGGTCCTGACCAACAAGTTCGTCAAAATTCTGGGCACGATATTTTCTATACAAGACAGTCGACATGATGTACATATTAAACTAGAAATACAAAGGTAACAAGTAAAAAATATTTGAACACCTCAGATATATCTATACCTTAGTCTTTCTTAACTCTTCTATAGCGTCATATAACAGCTGTGTATACAATCCGTATCCTACTGAATTAATTGTACCACTCTGTTTCTTACCCAAGATATCTCCAGCCCCCCTAATCTCTAAATCTCGATTAGAGAGTACGAAACCTGAACCCAAAGCCTCAGATTCCCTTA
>DCUE01000039.1:0-1062 GCA_002328465.1 Candidatus Dojkabacteria bacterium UBA2222 | reverse complement strand
CTATTCACATCATCTACTATTAATGTATTCGCATTAGAAATATCCAAACCATTCTCAATTATTGTTGTACAAAGTAGAATATCTATCTCGTGTTTAACAAACTTCTCCATTACCTCAATCAACCTATTCCCTCTTAATCTACCATGAGCTATCTCTATTCGTGCATCGGGTAATAGCTCTTTCAATTTCTCTCCCAATCCATATATACTTTCTATCCTATTATGCAGATAGTATACCTGTCCATTTCTTTTTAGCTCTCTAAGAATACACTCTTTAACTTTCTCAAATGTAAACTTAGAAAACTCATTCTTAATATCCTTTCTTCCAAGTGGAGGAATCGCTAATACTGAGATATCCCTTACACCCATTAAAGACATATTTAAAGTTCTTGGGATAGGGGTTGCGGTCATAGAAAGAACATGAGTATCTACCCTACTTCCTTTAAGCTTCTCTTTCTGTTTAACTCCAAATTTCTGCTCTTCATCTACAACAAGCAATCCTAAGTTCTTAAATTTCACACTTGAGGAAAGAATAGCGTGTGTACCAATCAAGATATCTATCTTTCCCTCTGCTAAATCCTTTTCAATCTTCTCTCTCTCTTTAATACTCTGTAATCTAGAAATTAAAGAAATCTGGAATGGATATTCCTTAAATCTTTCCTTAAAAACTCTTAAATGTTGATTAGCAAGTACAGTGGTAGGAGCAAGTACCGCTACCTGCATACCACTATTAACTACTGCAAAAGCTGCTCTCATAGCAATCTCTGTCTTACCGAAACCAACATCTCCCACTAACAATCTGTCCATAGGGATATCTTTTTGTAAATCTCCAGATATCTTCTTACTAGCAATATATTGATCCTCTGTATCAGTAAATTCAAAATCATTAACAAACTTCCAGTACTCATCCAACCCTCTTTCAGAAGAAATTATTTTCTTAGATTTAGATATTTCTCTAAGTGCATATATTTGAAGTAATTCTTTTGCAATATTCTCAACATCTTCTCTAGCTTTCTTTGCAACCCTACCCCATACTCCACTATTTAAACCTGTTAAAATTGGT
>DCUE01000015.1 GCA_002328465.1 Candidatus Dojkabacteria bacterium UBA2222 | reverse complement strand
AAGGCACCAAAGGATACATATGAGTTGAAAATTAATAATAGATATCTTTTAGAATATCTTTTTGACAATATTCTAGGAATAGATGATGTTAAGAAAGCTAATCTATCAAAAGCTCTAGATAATTATCTAAAGATTCCAAGGAATGAATTCCCAGAATATCTTAAAGAAATTCAACTAACCGAAGATCAGATAAAGAAAGTTATGGAGTATGTGAATTGGGGAATTGACGATCTTGAGAAAATCTCTGAGCAATCAAGAGGAGCAAAAGAGTTAATAGAGCTATTTAATAAAATAAAAGATCTTTCTATATCTAATATTACATTTGCACCATATATAATAAGGGGTCTTCAATATTATACTGGCACTGTTGTAGAGCTTTACGATATCGGGAAAGAGAGTATTCCAAGGGCAATGTTTGGGGGTGGAAGATATGACGACCTATTAGAGATTTTTGGCGAGAGTAAAATACCTGCCTTCGGATTAGGGTGGGGGGATGTAACAACTTTAGAGTATATGAAATCTTACAATCTGTTACCCCGATATGATAGTAATACAAAAGTTTTTGTATGCCTAATGGATGATTCCCAATATACAGAAACTATGAATTTAGCTTCATATCTAAGAGAGAATGGTATAAACACATTAACACAGATAGTACCTTCTAAACTCTCTAGCCAATTAAAGTATGCAAGCAGCAAAGAAATACCTTGGGTTATTATTATTGGAGAAGATGAAATAAAACAGAATGTAGTTCAGCTTAAGAATATGATAAACAGAGAATCTTTCTTAATTAAGAAAGAAGATGTCCTACAAAAAATTTCCTAACTATATTAAGATGTCTTTATTAATTTTTTTAAATTAATAGAGCAATAGAGGTTGTATTAATAATTGAAAATCAACCCCAAATATCCAAGATCTTCGACAACTCCCCAGACACTTTCAAATACACCCATTCCAATGATTTAAATCTTGTAAAAGAGTTATTAACAAAAGAAAGATTTGATCTAATATGTTTTAACCTCTCCCCCTTTACAAAGAAAACAATTAATCTAATCAACTATTCAAAGAAATTAGGACTAAGGACATTTGCCATATTACCCCCTTGGAAAAAGATTATAATAGAATGTATATCAAATGGTTTAGATGAATATGTTATACGGAATAGATTCTCAAAAGAATATATTGAGTGTAGGATATCTAAGCTATTAAAATGCCATCCAACAACACATATTGATGTAAAATCTTTTAAATACATCTCATATATTCCTCTACAAAACGAGATGTATATTAAGAATATTAGGATTACACTTACCTCTTTTGAGTCCATATTTGTTAACTATCTTCTCCAAAATGAAGGTTACTGCAATATGGCTGATTTTATTCAATATCTTAGTTTAATTGAGGAAAAAGATTTAAAGAAGAAAAACCTAGTAGTAGGAATAGGGAGATTAAAAAGGAAAATATTAATTCAAACAGGATATGAAGTAATTAAATGTAGATATGGGTATGGCTATACAATAAATTCTTAGAGCTTTTTCTTCCATTCAGAGATTTTGTTTAGAGCATCGATGGGAGTCAAATTATCAATATCTATTCCCTGAATCTCTCTCTCTATCTCTGAATCTTTTGCAAGAAAGAGTGGAAACTGATATGCACTTTGTACATTTAAACTATCCTTTTCACCCTTGTCAGATATACTTCCATCTCTAATCTCATTCTCTCTTGAAAACATCTTTTCCTGTTCAAAACTCTCTAGAATCTCATTTGCTCTTTTAATAACTTTTTCTGGTAACCCTGCCATTTTAGCAACATAAATTCCATAGCTTCTATCTGTTCCTCCTTCAACAATCTTTCTTAAGAATATTACTGTTCCCTCTGTAAGATCTTCTTCAACAAGTACATTGTAATTTTTGACTCTATCAGGAATCTTTTCTGATAGTTTTAAAAGCTCATGGTAGTGTGTTGCAAAAAGAGTCCTCGCTTTTAAATCATTTACTAAAAATTCAGCAAGCGCCCATGCAATACTTACACCATCATAGGTGCTTGTTCCTCTGCCTACCTCGTCTAAAACAATGAGACTGTACTTAGTTGCGTTATTAACTATATTTGCAGCCTCATCCATTTCTACCATAAAAGTACTCCTACCTCTAGACAAATCATCTGATGCTCCAACTCTTGTAAAAATTCTATCAACAAGTGAAATCTCCATTTTCTTTGCAGGTACAAAACATCCTATTTGAGCTAAGAGTACTAATGTTGCAACCTGTCTAATATACGTAGACTTTCCAGACATATTAGGACCAGTAAGTATAGACATTGAGAAATTTTTAAAATCCAAATGGGTATCATTAGAAATGAATTCTCCATTGTTTATTATCTCTACTATTGGATGTCTACCTGCTTCGATAAGAACAATACCCTCTTTCTCTCCTATTTCATATACTTCGGGTTTACAATACCCTCTTTCTAAAGAGATTTTAGCAAATCCCGAAAGGATATCCATTTTAGATATATACTCTGAAAGTTCCTGTAATTTTGGTATTTCTATAATTAAGGAATCCCTAAACTCACTAAAGAGGCTATACTCTAATTCGTTCAATTTATCTTGTGCACCAAGAATAATTTCTTCCTTCAGTTTTAACTCTTCTGTAATATATCTTTCACAATTAA
Organism: Candidatus Dojkabacteria bacterium UBA2222; assembly: GCA_002328465.1. Lineage (GTDB taxonomy): Bacteria > Patescibacteriota > Dojkabacteria > SC72 > SC72 > UBA2259. The sequence goes on along the minus strand of DCUE01000015.1, from coordinate 13,665 downwards.
CTAATGTTTGCTTTCTAATATATCTCTCTGGAACTTTCTCTTGATGAGTTTTTGTAACCTCAATAAAATATCCAAATACTTTATTAAACCCTATCTTCAAACTACTAATGCCTGTACTCTTCTTTTCACTCTCCTCAAACTCTTTAATCCAACCCTTGCTGTTTCCCGTCAGCTCTCTTAACTCTTTCACCTCATCGTTATACATACTCTTAATTATTCCCCCCTCCAAAAGAGTAGTTGGAGGTGAATCTACTATACATTCATCAATCCTTTGTACAAGAGAGGTAAGAAGATTATCATATTCATCCAATTCTTTTGAAATTTCAGGAATAGTAGAGAGTATCTCCCTTAATTTTGTAATATTCTCCAAAGATATTTGTAACCCTTTTAAGTCTCTACCATTTGCTCTACCCAATCCAATCTTTCCAACTATCCTACCAATATCACTAACATTTGAGAGAATCTCTTTACATTCATACAGGATATCTCTATTACTGAAAAAGAGATTTACAACATCTAGTCTCTCAATGATTGGTTTCTTTTCTATCAATGGATTTAGTATCCAAGAGTAAAGCATCCTTTTTCCCATCTGAGTAGAGGTCTCATCAATAACTGAGAATAGGGAGCCTTGAACTTCTCCAGAATACGAATTAGATACTAATTCTAAATTCCTAATAGTTGCCCTATCAAGTATCATATTTGCAGTAAGATTCCTTCTCTGAGGTTTTTTAATATGTAAGGGATCCATCAACTGAGTATCTTGAATGTGTTTTAATATCATCGCCAATGAACAAATCGACACATCTTTCCCTTCTAATCCTAATGCTTCTATATTTGAAATCTTAAAAAAGTCCTTAATCACCTCTTCAGAATACTGAATATTTTGTAACCCTTTATTTAGAAATTGGACAGCTAAAGTCGGAAATGTAAGTTCTTTCTCATTTTCAAGAAGTAATATCTCAACTGGATCAAAGGATGAAAGAATGCTTTCAATATTCTCTTTTTTATTCTTAGTATATACCCATAGGAGTTCTCCAGTTGAAATATCACAGATACTTACTCCCAAATCACTTTTAATCTTACAAAAGGAGCACATATAGTTGCTCTTAACTGAATCAACCTCCTCTATTGTACTTGGGGTTACAATTCTTGTTACACCTCTTTTTACTATTCCCTTCGCAAGTTTAGGGTCTTCTAATTGATCAACAATGACAACACAGTATCCTGCTTTAACCAATTTGGGTAAATATTGAGAAATAGCTTTGTGAGGAAAACCAGCAAGTGGAGTAGGGTTACTTTTTTTATCTCTAGCTGTAAGTGTAATATTTAATACCTTTGATGTAATCTTGGCATCTTCACCAAAAGTTTCAAAAAAATCTCCCATTCTAAAAAGCACTATCTTATCTGGATATTGCTTCTTGAACCTCAAATACTGATCCATCATAGGTGTTTGTTTTAAATCGTATTCCATTCTGTATTATACAATATATCTATATTTACAAACGATTTTCGCATTATTTAATGGATATTAATTTTTTTTGTTTCCTCTATATCACTCCATGGATATTCAACCAATCCAAAACACAAACTCTTCTCATGGCCTTTACCCGTTATCAATGCTGTATCACCATCTTTTGCTAATGAAAGTGCTTTCTGTATTGCCCTTCTTCTTACTGAAACATTCTCTTTATCATTATCAAACCTGATTAGATCTCTCTTCTTTGCTATCTTAAACTCTTTCCACCCTTTCTCTATCTGGTCGTTTATCTTCTTTAGACTTTCAGATCTACAATCCTCTGCAGTTAAAATTGTGATATCCGCATACCTCTTTGCATATCTTCCCATTACAGGACGCTTATATTCATCTCTTTTTGCAGCACATCCGAAAACAAGAATGATTTTATTGTTTTCGCCAGTAATTTTCCTTACTGATTTCAGAGCATTTAATAGACCATTGGGGGTATGTGCAAAGTCAATTATCACTTTAAAGGGCTCTCTCTGAAGAATATTCATTCTGCCTTCGACCGTTGGGAAATCCTGAAAGAGTGGGGCACTATCCTTCTCATCTATACCTAGTGCTTTTAGAACAGACATCGCAGCAAGTGAGTTACTTACATTGTACTTACCGAGAATTGGAATGTTTATTTTTTGATTTGATACTTCAAAAGATATACCCTTAACACTTTCCCCTATGTTTCTTGCTTTCAGAAGATTTCCCACTCCAGTTAAGTTCTTCTTCATTGAATAGTACAATTTTTTACCATTAAATCTATTCAAATATTTGTAACCTCTTGTATCATCAATATTTAATACTGCATATCCTCTTTCCTTTAAGTTTTCCCTAATCAATAAAGATTTAGCATCAACGTATCTCTTCCAACTCTTATGATACCCTAGATGTTCTCTCTTAATATTCGTATATGCCACAGCATCGAATTTTAATCCTGCCAATCTACCCATATATAAACCTTGTGAAGTACACTCTATAATGGCATGTGTACAACCTTTCTGCTTCATAAGTTCTAAACTTTCTAATATTGAATGAGAAGAGGGTGTGGTTACATGAAATCCTATATCATCTTTATCCTTCCCAATATACATTCCTACAGTGCTTATCATTCCGGGGTTGTATGATAATTTCGATAACAGATGATAAAGCATTGAGACTACTGTTGTTTTTCCATCTGTTCCAGTTATTCCAATTAATTTCATCTCCCCACTATCAAAATTAAATAGTGGAAACATATCACATTTCACTAACGCTTCTATCTGTTTGGAATTTAAATCATTCGATTGGAAGAGGTTCAGCAAATACCTTTTTAATTCACCAGCTTCAATAAAAAATGTATTTCTATTTTTCTCCTTAATCTTGTTTATTAAAGAATCTGCTAGAGAATCAGAATATACAACTAAGTCGGCCAAAGGTAATTTCCCACTAGGGTTTTTATAAAATATTTTTACACCAAAATCTTCTAGATCTTTAGTCTTTTTACTTTCTCGGATATCAAATCCCTTTATATCCTTACCTAAGAAAAAGAAAAATTTCGCAATATAATATACATCACCACCTCCAATTCCTAAGCATATTACATTCTTAATATTATCTATATCTACCTGTTTCATACCAATAATTATATCAAAAATATCGATATAATGACCAAAATTGGCTTAAAAAAAATCATACTACTGTTTTGAAGTTATTTTTTACTCAAGATGATTTTCGCTTCCTCTTCGGATACTACTTTACGAATATCTTTCACACTATTTGGAAGAACAGAAACACCGTATACACCTTTTTGAACACAGTATTTAACTAAATCCTTATTGTCTTCAGTAATTACAATTACTTCTTTAGAGGGAGATTTTGAAATATCACATACTGTATCTACAACTTTAAGAGAACTATTCGTACCCAAATTATATTTAGCCTTTGCATCATTGAAATCGAAACCTTGCATTAATTTCACTATCCTGGGCATATCAAGTATTAAACCATCTATTTTTACATCTAGAATCTCATCAGCAAGAATCACATCCGTTGGATTATCTAAAATTGCATATATTCTAAAAGATGCAGTTCTTCTAAATCCACCTGCAAGTAAACTCTTCTTAAACTCAGTCATTGCACTTGCATTCATCGGTGAATATATACCAACATCTACATTTCTTCTTTTATATATGTTTCGTACTCTTCTCAATATCTTGATCATTCTGCTAAGAAGTTCTTTATTTGATAGATAATGGGCAAGGCCATGAACAGAATCTTCTAATTGGTCATTCTCAAACTGTTTCCCTTTCACTAAAGCCCTAAAGTCAGATACCATAGAGGAACCAATTGCTAGTACAACCTGATTACCCTCTGCTAAATCAACATATTTACAGATTTTCTCTGAAATCTCTTTGGAATATTCAATAAATTTCTTATCCTCAACATATGCCAGTAGGTGCCTACCATTCTCAATTAGTATCTTATCAAAATCAACAAATACTAACCCATGTGAATTCCCAACTATATCAACAAGTTTATTAGCATCATCAATTGGATTTAGAAACACTTTAGTTGCACAAGGAGACAGATTCATATCATGAGGTATCTTATACTCCTCTTCATCCTTTGAATCAGTAACAACAGGCTCACTAATCTCTTCTGCTTTGAGGAAATCAATACCTGAAAGACTCTCATCTTTGTATGCTTCAACAACTGGATGGGATGGTAAAGGAATTGAAGATTCTTCCTTTTCGATATATATACTACCTGTATTTCCATCTAATCTTACTAACTGACCATTTTTGAATAAAGTTGTTGCATTAGCTGCACCAACTACTGCAGGTATATCAAACTCTCTACACAGTATTGCTGTATCACTTGTTATACCTCCACTTTCAAGAATTATTCCTCCAGAATTTATAATTAGAGATTCAACCTCAGAGAAGTACTCCTTCAATACAAGGATATCTTTTTTATTAACTTCAATCTTGTTATCCTTCTCAACTATTTTGATATTCCCGACTACAACTCCAAAGCTAGCACCCAACCCCTTCAACACAAATTCATCGATATTTTTAATCTGTTTATTCTCATCTTCTTCTCCCTTTCTTACCTTCCCCTTTGCAATATTAATCAATTTCTCAGTTAAAGGACTGTATTCATGCTTATTACCTTTCACAATTCTCTGTGCATTTTGAACCGCCTTGTCTTCTAGCATCCCTATCCCTTGATATTTCTCTAAACTCCACTTAAGAACTTCACCCAAAGTATCAAAGCTCTTTGCACTTTCTAATTTGATTTGATCAGGGGTGTACTTTTCATACAAATCTTTACTCTGTAATACCCATATTTTCCCACCTGACATGACCCATTCAATATTCTGAGCTTTCCTGAGCTTGTTTTCTACAATCAAAGATATTTTAGATATCTCTTTTAAGTATGTATCCTCAACCTTCTGTCTATGACTCCAAGAGTTTGAAATTGTTACTCTTTCAGTAGCCTCTTTTTTAGAATTTCCTTTGTTGACTGCCCTTATTTTCATCCATTCTTGGGGAGAAATCTTTTTCTCAAGTATCCCTAGATCTCTCTTGTTCAAAAGATATGTATCAGGAGTAAGTTCTCCTAAAGAGATGGTATCACCAAGTCCAAATACGGCCTCAATACTTAATTTACTTGGATCTTGTGTAATTGGGTCAATGGTAAATGCTACACCAGAAACTTCTGCTTGTATCATTTTTTGAACAACAACTGCCAATTTTACATCTGCTAGATTAATTCCCTTTGAAGATGCATATGCAACTACATCATCTGTAAACAGTGATGCATATATTCTTTTGATTGAATCTATTAAATTCTTCTTACCTCTTACATTTAACTCTGTAGAAAAAATACCCGAAAATGACACCTCTGGATTAGAAGGGAAAACGACTGAAGATCTTACAGAAACCCAAGCATCCACGAAACCAGAAATTCTTGTATATGCGGAGATAATGTCTTCTATATCTTCCTCATCTATATCTGTCTTTAAGAAAGATTTCAAGACTTCGGATTCATCAGGATTTCGTCCCTTTTCCAAAAGCCCATTTGCATCTCTTTTTAGTGTTTGAGAAATTAGTTTGTCAAAAATCGTTGAAGAAATAACGAAGAAATCAGGAATAGGAATATCCATATCCTTCAATTCAAAGAGAGAGAGTCCTTTCCTTCCTACAGTAGATTCCTTTAACTTTGTATATGCATGATCTTCCCAAAAGTATACGGCTCTCCTATTTTTTATTGCTGTTTCTGACATCCCTGGGCAGGCAGTAAGATTATTTAACTAAATATACCTAATTAATGCTACCTTTCGCCTCAATTTTTTGCAAGTCAATGTAAAACTCATAGCATATCCTAGATATAACAATGGCAGGTACCGCAAGGACAGCCCCCCATACTCCAAAAAGAATTAAGAAGGTAATTGCTGTAAAAAGAACAAGAATGGGTTTTACTCCTGCAGCTGATCCCATAACTCTAGGGATAATGAAATTGTTTTCAATCTGCTGATATACCAAAAATATAGCAAGAAGTATTAATGCACTCCAAATACCATTTGAAATTAGTGCAATTAAAAGTGGAGGAATTGATGCTACTGTAGCTCCAAGAGTAGGGATTGCAGAAAGTAGTGCAATCAAAACTCCCATTGGTAATGCGAAAGGAACTCCGAATATTGCAAGTGTCAAACCTAATACTGTTCCTGCAATTGTGCTTACAAGGGTTTGTCCAAGTAACCACTTACCAAGCTTATTCTCTAAATCTAATACCAATCTCCTAACCCTAGCCCTTTTCTCATCAGAAGAAATTCTAATTAATCCAAAATCCAATACATTATTATGATCTATTACTAAGTAGACAGAAAACACAATAGATGCAAAGAATAGGGTTACCCATCCAAATACACCCCCAACAGTACTCGCAATATTTTCAAAGCTATCAATTGAAGTTAACTTCTCAAACCAACTAATCAATGTCTGATTTATTGTATTCGAATCAATTTTGAAATCCCCAATGGTTATTCCCTTTACATCTGATGTGAAATTCTTGATCCAAATTGGAATACTTTCTGACAGGTTATCTATTTGACTTACAAAGGGTAATATTACAACGGAAAATATTGCAAGAAGAAGAATCAAACCAATAGAGTAGGTTATTCCGATGGCCCAACCCTTTGATACCTTCTTTTTCTGCAACCAATTAACTACCGGTAAAGCAACTGACATTATTACAATACTTAGGAAGAAAAATACTAATACATTTAATATCTGTTTACCCCAAAATATTAGACCAAATATTATCAATACCAAAGAAACCAATTTCCAAGAGAACTCTATTACAAATACTGGTTTCTCGGTTTTCTTCCGATTACTGTTGTTAATACTTTGATTACGGAATTTCATGCTATTACCTTTTTGTTCTTGATTGTTCATATTTAATATCTTCATTCTTCTTATCTTAAAATATTTTTATATCTTCAAATTATATCAATAATATTCGAACTATACATTATACTTTCTTAGATATTGTATGAGGTATCAATTTTGCTGCAATTATTGAAGTAATTGGAACAACTAGCAAAATACCAATACTGGAAGTAATAGTTCTAACAATTTCTTCAGATATGACATCTGTTTTTAATATATTTCCAATACCTCCACTACTGTATGTAAGTAACATTACAACGGCAAGACTCGAACCAGCATATGCAATAAACAAAGTATTGACCATTGATGAAATATGGTCCCTCCCTATATTCATTGCTTGAGTATATAGCTGAGTTGTTGTTAGCTTACTATTCGCTTTGTATAGCTCCTGTATTGCAGAAACCTGACTCATTACAACATCGTCTAATATACCCATAGCCCCAATTAAAATACTAATAAAGAACACATCTCCAAGATTAATATTTCCACCAGTTTGACTAAGTAAGATAAAGGCCTCTTCGCTACCAGATCCATCTACTTTTATTAAATTACTAAATATTTTGGCTAAAATGGCAACTATTGTTATACCAATTCCAGTAGATAGGATGGCAATTGTACTTTTCATTGAGAAACCATGGGAGGCATACATTATTATTATTAATGTAATAATTACTGTTAATACACCAATAAAGATAACATCTGCTCCTGCTAATATTTTAGGAATTGCCCAAGTATATAGAATTATTACTGTAAGAAAGAGGCTAACAATAGAGCCAAACCCTTGNNGAAGAATTTCTATCATACCCAGTAATACTCCAAGCCTCATTCCCGTATTCATCACTAACAGAAGTTACATATACCCTATCTCCCTCGAGAAATTTTGGCTTCTCTGTTTCGGAGAATATAGGCATAGTAGTTTTTTCCTCTTCTGATTCCTCTATCTCAACAATATATTCAAAGCATATATATGTTTCATTTATGACTTCGGAACACGGTATCTCATTATTACCTTTTACAATCCCTTTATAAGAAACCTCCTCTTGAGCATTTACCATGGATGGGATGAAAGTAAACAGAAAGGAGAGAAGAATTAATATATATATTTTTTTCATATTTAACATTATACAAAAAAAAGAGAGGCTTGCACCTCTCTTTAATTCTATTTCTTTTCTTCCTATCTTCTATTCTTCAAATACATAACTGCAGAGCTACTTAAAAATGCTCCCAAAGCAATCAACCCAAATAGCATCATTAAGTTGTTTCCAATTAACTCATCAAATGTTCCAGCAGCTTGAGGTATATTATCATCAACCACAGCGTCTCCGTTTACACTACCTGTTGGAGAGTAGGTTACCCTTACTTTCTCATCAAGTAATACTTGGTTCCCCGCTAAGTCTTTAATATATATAGAGAAGACATTTTTTCCTTCGTCTAAAGCGATTCCCTCTATCCTAAATTCACCCTTCTTATCAGCAAGCCCATCGAAACTTTCAGTACCCCTCTTTACTTCAATAGTTGCTTCGGCCTCTGTTGTTCCAACTAGTATGAAGGTGTCTTTGTTTGTTTCTTCTCCATATTTAAGCAGTACTGTATCCTTACTTGGTGCAGTCCTATCAATAATGGATAGAACACTTTCCGATTTTGGAGAAATATATCTATTAGGGAATCCCTTTACTCCAGCGACAGTAATTGTATACTCTCCTTCCTCTTCTATCTCATATTTGAATGAATACTTAGATTCATCATCTACTTTAGTTTCACCAACTTTCTCATCATTAACATATACAAACACATCATCATATCCCTTTGCCATTCCCTTAACTGTTATAGATTCTCCATTTGTAATAGAGGTAAAATCTTCTAATACAGGAGCCTCTAATTCTGGATCTAAAAGTGGCTCTTCCCTATACTTAATGTATGAGAAAATACCAAAAGCAACTAACAAAACACCCAACCCAATGAAAAGGGAACCTACTAATCTTGATATTCTTTCTTGATTTGGGGGAAGTGGTTGTTTAATCTCAACTTTACTTTTCATACTTTCACTCTCTGTATATTTAGAGGCAGAACTTTTTGTGTCTTTTTTCTTTGCCACTCTAACCTATATTAAAATTTATATACTCTAATATAATAGCATAAAACAAAAAATAAAATAGTGCAAGATGTAAATATAATTGATAGAATACTAGCATGAAGAAAGTATTCAAAAGTCTAATAACAACAATCTTAATACTACTTGTACTAGCCCCTCTTGGATATTTTGTTGTATATCCCAACTACAACAAAGTAATCGGACCTATAAAAAGATTTGATATACAGAGAATCTCTGAAGAACTTACATTCCAAATTTTAGCTCAATTAGTACCAACAAAAGAGAAGGTTATGGGAGTTACAATAACAAGCACAGATGGATTAAGTATCGAAGAGAGTCTCAATAAAGATATCGTATTAGATAATAAAAAACTTGAAAGCCTTAATACAAAGCTTGTTATCAACTCAATTGAAGTGGAGGGACATGTATATGAGGGTATTGAATCTAGAACAATGAATAAAGGGTTTTGGCATTTTCCTGCCTCTAATCTACCTGGACAGAAAGGCAATACTGTAATAATAGGGCACAGGTATGCTAAATTACCACCTAACAAAGATACCTTCTTTAATTTAGACAAAGTTAAAATTGGAGATAGAATAGAAGTTATACAATCCGACAACCATTTTACATATATTGTTACTGATACAAGGGTAGTCGAGAAAAATGATGTCTCAGTTTTACAAAACTATTCGGATTACAGAATAACCTTAATCACCTGTTCTCCTCTTTGGACATCTAAACAGAGATTAGTCATAGTTGGAAAGCTGGACAAATTGTATAAAAATACATAAAATACAATACTTTCTTAATTTCAAATATATATTAAATGGATACCCCATACACAAGAAAAGACATAAATGAATATACAATCGAATTGGATATTAAAATTCCTGCAGACAGCTTCAAACATTCATATGATTTAATGTTAAAGGACTATTCTAAAGATCTTGATATTAAAGGATTTAGAAAGGGAAAGGTACCCTCAAATTTAATAAGTGAACAGGTAAAAGAGGTTGTAAAATTTGAAACTTTTGAAAGACTTGCCCCTATGTATATTAATACTGCAATCTCAAAAGAGAAGATTGCTCCAATTGCACCACCTCAGTATAAAGAAATACCAAAGATCTTAGATGATTTAGACATTTCTTTCACAATTACTGTAACTACTATGCCAAAATTTACATTGGGAAATTTGAAAAAGGTTAAAGTTGAGAAAGATAAACTTACAGTTGAAGAAAAGGAAATAGATGGAGCAATAGAGGAACTTAAACAATCTCAAAAGACAAAAGCTAAAGAGGTAAATGATGAATGGGCCAAAGAAATTGGTAAACTTATGAAAGCTGAAGAGGTCCAAAATCTTGAAGACTTGAGAATGAAAATTAAGAGTGCATTACAAGTTCAGAAAGATCACTATCAAATGCACAAATTACAAAATGAAGCTTTGAAATTAGCTATAACGGAATCTAAAATAGAAATCCCACAGCCAGCAATTGACTTTGAAGCACAAGAAAGGGAGAGATCTTTTAATGAAGATATGAAGAGTAGGGGAGTGAGTATTGATGATTTTTTAAAAGCTAATAATATTACAATAGATAAGATGAGAGAGCTTTGGTTGATGGATTCAAAAGAAGCCATAGAATCAGATGTCTTCTTAACTCTTTATGCTGATGAGAAAGATGTGAAGGTTTCAGATACTGAATTGGAGGACAAAATAGAAAGTATTAAGAAAAACCAACCTAATGTAGATAAAACTGTTTTCAGTAATCCTGAATGGAGAGAGTATATTATCAAAGTTGAAAAGAAAGAGAAAGCATTTAGAATATTTATTGAAGAAGTCTTAGGTAAAGAATTCTTAGATAATCATAATTAATATTTTAATATTAATTCAATGTCATATTTAATTCCAACAGTAATTGAAAAAGATAGGGAGGGAGAGAGAGCATACGATATATACTCCAGACTATTAAAAGATAGAATTATTTTTGTTGGTGGTCCAATTGAAACTGGAATGGCGAATACAGTAATAGCACAATTACTATTCTTAGAAAAAGAGAACCCTGATGATGATATTCAAATGTTTATTAACTCCCCTGGGGGAGAGATAAATGCAGGAATGGCTGTTTTAGATACAATGAATTACATTAAATGTGATGTTTCAACAATTGCAGTCGGTTTAGCTGCCTCAATGGGTTCTTTCCTACTTGCTCATGGTGAGAAAGGAAAAAGATTTGCACTTCCAAATAGTAAGATACACATTCATCAGCCATTAGGTGGGGTAGAGGGACAGGCTAGTGATATAGCGATAGAGGCTGCAGAGATCTTAAAGATACGAGAACAGTTGTATCGTATGTTAGCCAAACAAACAGGGCAAACAGTTAAACAGATTGAGAAAGATGCAGATAGAGATAAGTATTTTACCGCAGTAGAGGCAAAAGAATACGGATTAATTGATAAAGTAATTAGTAAGAGATAGTTCATATATATTTGAAATATGGAAACTTACAGAGATGAGTTCCCAAAATTTCCAAACTTCCCCAAGACATTAGACGAGATACTTCTCCTTGTTTCAACAAGGGACGAGAAAGGCTTAGAAGAATATCTAAACAAATTAATTACTTTCCTCCCTAGTAATGTATCTTCCATATCTATAAATATGCAAGATGAAAATAGTGACGAGCTTAAGAAAGTAACGGTAGAAAGAGGGAGAGAAATAGAAGGAGAGATAAAAGTAGAGTGGGGTTTCAGGGATTTATGTCTTTTTGGTCTTGGAATAGATGATAGAAGTCCTGAGGATTAACTATTTAGAAATACTCTTCATTGATAAAATGACTATTTAATTATAAAATACCTATTACAAGGGCGATTAGCTCAGCTGGTTAGAGCATCACATTGACATTGTGGAGGTCACAGGTTCGAGTCCCGTATCGCCCACCATTGGATATTTCCTGATATAATAAAATATGTGGAAATGTCCCAAATGCCAAAGAGAATTCTATAAATATAAACAATCTCATTCCTGTGTATCCTATCCAATTGAGAATCACTTTAAGAATAAACCTGAATCAAAAGCTCTTTTTGACGAACTTGTTGGGAAGATAGAAAAAAAAATTGGAGAGGTAAAAATAGAGTCTTTACAATGCTGTATACATTTAGTAAGTAACTACACCTTTAGTGGAGTATGGATATTAAAGGACAGAATAAGATTGGACTTTAGGGTAAACTACCCAATACAGAGTGAAAGAATCGTAAAAGAAGAGAAGTTGTCTATCAATAGGAATTTGTATTATCTCGAAATAAAAGATAAAAAAGATATTGATAAGGAAATATTAAAGTGGATAGAAGACTCATATCATTTAAAGAAATAGTGAAAAATAATCCTATTTTAAATTTCTATGCCTGAAAGTTTAGCCCACTATTAGGTTTTCCTGATATACTTATCAGTATGAATAACTATAAGAAATCTTTATTAATACTACTAGGGATTTCTTTTCTATTTGGTATCTTTGATTTTCACTATCAAAATACAATCTCTCCTCTTTTTAGTAAATTACTTGATTTTTTTGGAGTAGGTGAGAATCCTTTATTATTAATTCCCCTTTTCATATATATGCTACTTCCATGGTACCTATTAAGCCTTTATGCTTTGAAGGTTAGTAAAAAGAAAATACCATTCAAGTTTAAAGGATTAGTTAGAAACACAGTACTTGCTTATTTAATATCTGTCATATCATACTATCTTCACTATGTATTCTTACTGTTTTTTGTAGGATTACCTAATTTTGAGAACATTAGATTTGTATTTTCAAAAGATAATCTTGATTATGCATTTAACACATTGTTTATTCCTGGAATTATAGAGTGGGGAATAGGTGCAATTGTATTAGGTTTCATAGTATCAGTATTTAATTACTATGCAATTCCATATATAGCTAAACAGACAAGAGGAATAGTTTAAAAGAATAAGGACTAGGATAATTCTATTTTTTAGTTCCATGCCTGAAAGTGTAACCCACTATCAAAATTCTATGATATCATTTTTGAATTTCTCAATATCTTCCCATGCATTAAGACTTATTACTTTATATGAATATCCCGCAATTAATTCTTTAACAGAGAGCCTTCCTTTATTCCTTCTACCAAGCTTATACCTTTTTAATACTGTGGTATAACAGAGATCCAAATATGATCCGAAATTTTCTCTTCTTTGAAAACTTCTCTTTGTTATACAAATTAATTGAGGAAGAAGACTCCTGAACCATAAATGAATAATCACATCTGCATCTTTCAGACATAAGCTCACCATATCTCTTGTTGTTCCCTCAATTATCCATTCGTTATTTTCCTTTAGAAAAATGTTTACTAATTCTAATTGTTTTGGCTTCTCTCTTTTAATTGTAAATTTTTTCACCCAAAAGAAATCATCTAGGTCCTGATGCTTTAGATTTAAGCTTTTACTTAGTAACCCTGCCATCGTACTCTTACCACGACAAGAATCTCCCACAATTAAAATCCTTCTACATTCTTTTATATCTTGCATAATTTTGAGATATTTTATCTTAAATTAAAATAGAGTAGAAGGGTATCCTGTTTCTAAGTTCCTTACAGTTCAATATCCCACCACTTTCCCAAGT
>DCUE01000006.1:2526-11870 GCA_002328465.1 Candidatus Dojkabacteria bacterium UBA2222 | reverse complement strand
GAAACCGCAGATGACTATAGATATATGCCAGATCCAGATATCCCAATTATCGAGATTACTGATGAAGATATTGAAAGAGTAAGTCAAGAAATAATAGAACTCCCAGAAGAGAAGAAAGATAGATATATAACTACCTACTCCCTATCAGAGTATGATTGTGATGTGCTTACAGCTAACAGAGATATCTCTTCTTACTTTGAAGATGTCCTAAATATTCTTTCAAAAGAGATGGATAGTATTAAAGCTGCAAAAGCAGCTTCTAATTGGATAACGGGTACAGTGTTCTCTATCGCAAATGATAAAAAGATTGAGATAAATGAAACAAATATTCCAAAAGAATCATTAGCATATTTAATACTTGAGTTTGAAAAAAGAATATTAACTAAAAACAAAGCTGAATCACTTCTTAAGGAATCTCTAGAACAGAAGAAGGATTTAAGACAATTAGTTGAAAATGGTATTAAAGAGAGTAACCAAAATACTAGTAATCTAGATAGTATTGTTGATGAAGTAATTAGTAATAATAAGAAGGCTGTTGCAGATTACAAATCAGGAAAACAGGCCACTATTGGTTTTCTTGTTGGACAAGTTATGCAAAAAACTAAGGGAAGTGCAGACCCAAATAAGGCTAAATCAGTTTTAATTGAGAAATTAAATGGATAAAGATACATTAAGACATATCGGAGAGTTATCGAGAATAACCCTAACAGATGAAGAGTTAGAGAAATTTACACCTCAAATGGAAACAATATTGGATTCTGCTAAAGAATTACAAAAAATTGATACAAAGGGTATTAATCCAATGAAAAGACACCTACCCTTCTCTTCTTTAAGGGAAGATTCTCCTATAGAGTCTTTAACTCAAGAGGCTGTTTTAAAGAACGCTAAATACAAAGAAAATGGATGCATTAAGGTATATGGTAAAATCTTTGGAAGCATCGAAGAGAGTTAAAACTTTTGTATAAATACCGCTTTTTTAGTAAAATGTACAGTTCTTTTAGCCGAGATGGTGAAACTGGCAGACACGCTTGCCTTAGGAGCAAGTGGGGATAATACCCCTTGGAGGTTCGAGTCCTCTTCTCGGCATATATATTTTAGAATACAAGTCATGTTTAAAAAAGTAATAACACCATTCCAAACCGTACTATTACAAAAAAGATTGTGTGTAGGATGTACCGCATCATTAGATAAGGCAAAGAGATTAGGAAAACTTTCTGAAAGAAGAGAGTTAATTGAATGTAAATGTAAAAGAAGGTATGTATACAGCAAAGAATTTAATGAGTACCAGAGGGCAACATTTCAGGAAGAGCAACAGTTCTTAAGAGAGCTTAACAAAAGACCATTGTTATAGTAGAATCACTAGATGTATGCCGCTATCGTCTAGTGGACTAGGACGACAGGTTTTCATCCTGTAAACCGGGGTTCGATTCCCCGTAGCGGTACCAAATATAATTTAATGCCCCAAAGTAATGTACGAATCAGCAACAACGGAAGTGAGTAATAAGAGGAAAGTAACCGAAATATTCGGATCTATTGGAAAAGCAATATACTCCTTGATTGAAACAGTATTAGTAGCTTTAGTACTCGCTATTGTTCTCTACCTATTCATCATGACACCTCATGAAGTTGTTGGTAACTCTATGCATCCTACATATAAAAATGGGGAGTTTTTAATGGCTAATAAGATATCGTATAGAATGTCTGAACCACAAAGGGGTGATGTTATCATTTTTAAATTCTCGGATACCCAAGACTTTATTAAAAGAATTGTTGGTACTCCAGGAGATGAAATAATGATTAAAGATGCAAAGATGTATATTAATGGGGAGCTCTTAGATGAATCTTCATACCTTGCAGAATCCGTGATTACTAATGGAGGATCATATCTTCATGAAGGACAGACAATCACTATTCCAGATGGTCAATATTTTGTATGTGGTGATAACAGAACAAATAGCTCTGATTCAAGAGAATTTGGACCAATTGAAGAAAGTAAAATTAAAGGTAAAGCATGGATTGTTTACTACCCATTTTCAGAATTTAGGGTCGTACAACACGAATCATATAGTATTGGACTCTAACTGTGAAACATGGTAAATTATCATTATGAAAATTTTTGTAATCGCCAACCAGAAGGGCGGTGTAGGTAAGACTACAACTGCCATAAATCTAGCAGCAGGTATAGCAAGAAAAGGTAAGAAAGTCCTCCTAATAGATTTAGACCCTCAAGCAAATCTCTCCTCAGGAATAGGATTTACACAGCAGTTTGATAAACAAAGTTGGGATACAAATGAACAAGCTCCATACAAAAGTATATATGATGTAATTGTAAATTCCGTCCCTATTCGTTCTGTATTTGTATCTACTTCTACCCCAAACCTTTTCTTAGTACCTTCTCATCTTTCATTAGCAGGTGCTGAAATAGAAATGGTTAATATGATATCAAGAGAAACTTTGTTAAGAAAAGCCTTGGAAGAAGTAAATGATGATTTTGATATAGCAATGATTGATTGTCCACCATCTCTTGGTTTACTAACAATAAATGCATTAAGTGCTGCAGAGCACCTTATCATCCCCATCCAATGCGAATACTTCGCTCTAGAGGGGCTAGGACAGCTAATAAACACAATGAAATTAATAAAAGGAGTGAATCCCTCTCTTAAGCTTGGGGGGGTAATTTTGACCATGTACGACAGTAGAACAAAACTATCAGCAAATGTAGTCCAAGATGTAAGAGATTTCTTTAAGGATGTAGCCTTCGAATCAATAGTACATAGAAATGTAAGACTCTCTGAAGCACCATCATACGGTAAGACAATCTTTCAATATGATATGAAATCTACNNAAAAAAATGGAAGAAAATAGATTAGGAAAAGGATTAGCAGCATTAATTAGCTCAAATGAGATAGATAACTCAAGTAGCTCATATAAGGAGAAGTTTGATATTACTAAGATTCTCCCAAATCCATTCCAGCCAAGAATGCATATTGAGCCTGATGAATTAATAGGGTTAGCTGATTCAATAAGGGAGAATGGTGTAATACAACCTCTAATTGTAACAAAGGATAAAAATTCAGATAAGTATCTAATAATCGCTGGAGAGAGAAGATTTAGAGCAGCTCAATTAGCCGGATTAAAACATGTTCCAATTGTTGTAAAAGAATCCTCACCTCAACAAATGTTAGAGTTAGCTTTAATTGAGAATATCCAAAGACAAGATTTAAATCCTTTGGAAGAGGCATACGCCTTTGTTCAGCTTCAAGATGAATTTGGATTACCACAAGAAGAGATTGCCAAGAAGGTTGGATTGAACAGAGTCACCATATCAAACAAGATGAGACTCCTTAAATTACCAGAGCCTGTTAAAGAAGTAGTCTTAAATGAAACTATCTCAGAAGGTCATGCAAGAGCATTACTTGGTATTAAAGATGAGGAATCATTAGTAGCTGCAACAGATATTGTAATTAAAAGAGGCCTAAGTGTTAGACAAACAGAATCTCTTGTAAGAAAGATTAATTACGGAAAAAGTGCTAAATACAAAACTATCCAAACAGAGTACCCAGATTTATTAAGATATGGTGAATTACTCTCTAAAAAGATTGGATATAGTACAAGTGTAAGAAGATTAAGTAAGGGTGGAAGGATAATAATAAGATTCTTAAGTAAGAATGACTTAGAAGATTTATTAAAGAAATTGGGATTAGAAAGTTATGATGAATAAGACACCTCTTGTCTTAACTTCTCATACATAAGAACGCCTGCACTTACACTAACATTTAGAGAACCAATTCCCTCTCTCATAGGTATAGATATTTTTTGATCTACTCTTTCTAACATTCCTGTAGAAATACCAACATCTTCTGCCCCTAAAACAAATGCACAGGGTCCTCTTAAATCTGTATCAAAGTAACTCTCTCCTTCCATATGTACACCAAATATTTTAATACCATTCTTTTTTATTTCTTTCACTGCAGAAAACAGATTCATCTCAACAAGAGGGATTCTTTCTGCTGCACCCATTGATATCCTAATAGTTTCATCAGTAATCAGATTAACATCACTTGGATGAGTAATAATTCCATTAACACCTACTGCAAAGGCAGTTCTCATTACTGCTGCGATATTTTGGGTGTACTTAATACTATCTAATATTAAAAAGAATGGAATCTTATTCTCTTTGTATATACTTTCAAACAGTTCATCTAGACTCCAGTGGTTTTGTGAAAACATCATACCTACAACACTCTCAGAAGTAGAGGCTCTCAATCTTCTCATTAATGTTTTTTTGGGAACTCTAATAATTGGGACTTTCCTCTCCTCAGCCAGTTGTACAATCTCTTTTGTCTTCTCATCTCTATATGCACTACTTGCAAGATATATACGCTCAAAATCCCTACCCTCTCTTAGTAGTTCTAATAGCGCATTCTTACTTTCAATTTGGATAAATCTTTGTTTACTCATCTCTGTTAAAGAGATTCTACCACATCTACATAGTATTGACCTCTTTTAAAGCCACTCATTCTTCTGAATTTTACAAACCCCTCCTTCTTAGCATGAATAGAGTAATCTTTAGAAGAGTATGTATTCTTACCAGGATGATATACAGATCCTCTCTGCTTAAGAATTATATTCCCTGATTGTACTTTCTCACCTTCATATTTTTTAACACCAAGTCTCTTACCAGCAACATGGCCCCCCATTGCAACACTACCTGCTCCTACTACATGTGACATTTCTCTGTTTTATTTAATTTAACTACCTCTTTTCGAGTATGAAAATATTCCTTGAGATAATACTATTTATCCTCTTCCATTTCAAGTCCCCCTGTCCATATTTTCTATTTAGGATATCCCACTTTTTACCAACTAATTCGGATATATTGAAAGTTAACCACCCTTTTGATGTCTTGTACGAAGGAACTATTAGCACAACCTTAAACCCTATTCTTGATACTTCGTTAATTGCATTGAAAAGAGATTTGTACAAATTTCTAACACTATTTAACAAATCTTCTGCCTTTGCCTCACTCAATACTTTCTTTTGAGGTGGCCCCATAAAGGGTTCACATACTACAGCATTGATGCCTGTTCTTTTTAAATCTTTTAGAAGCTTCCTCTCTGCATTATGAATATCTAAATAGAAAACATTATACTTAACCTCTTTAATTATTTCCTCCTTAGATAACCATTGAATATTGTTATTTACACTCTCTAAAGCTCTTAAATCTATATCTGAACCTAAAACATCAAACCCTAATACAGCAGCCTCCATCAGTATGGTTCCACTACCACAGAAAGGATCCCACACTATTCCATTCTTTAAACCTGTAAGATTACACATAATGTGAGCTAATTTTTGAGGAAGAACCCCCATATCAAAATCTACACTTGGTCTTTCTACATCCCTTTTTATAAACGCGTTTATATCTTGAATAGCAAGTGTATTACCGTACATTCTTCCAGTATTACTCTCGAATATACATAGTTCAAAACCATTCTCAATCACATGATTATTTATCACCTGTGCAGCGTTAAGTTCTTTTTGCTTTGGAAGAATAAATCTAGTTGAAATCTCACTACTCCTAAAACCTCTCTTAATCTCATTTGATAATTTCTCAACATCCTTAATCTGAAGTTCACTATCTCCTAATATTGAGATACCATATACAACCTTCTTTCTTTCTAAATATGGAGACAGGAACGAGTCTAAATCATCTATAACTTGACCGTATCTAATACATCCAGCAAGCCTATCAAATATCATAGAGAGGGTCTCTTTCGTAATACTGTTACTCTCTACAAGTAATATTGTATTACTAACTTTCTTAATACTATCTTTTGGAAGATTAAATGATTCGAATACAGCAATAAGCTCGGCAAGAGAAATCTCTGAAAAATTACCAGATTCAAAAAAATATCGCATTAGACTATTTCTTTAACCAATACTCTACTAATTAAAGCTCTAAAACCCATGCTCCTTCTATACCTAGATTTTGCTTTGTATTTGAATACATCAACCTTATCATCCTTTTTTTGTGATGTTATTTCTAATACAACCTTACTATCCTTAACTGTTGGGTCTCCAATTTTTACCTCTTTCCCATCTGATACTAACAAAACATCAGTGATTTCTATCTTATCACCTTTAACACCATTCAATTTGTTTACTTCATATTCATTGCCTTCAAAAACTTTTAACTGTGTTCCAGCAATTTTTATGACAGCAAATTTTTCTTTATTCTCGATTTTATTCATGACCAAAGGATTTTAAGTTATTAATCAGTAATTGTCAATTATATTCTTACTACTCTTATGACTACCACCTCTGTTTATTATACTTTGAACTATCCCTAAAGAGAAGAGTGTCATAACAGTTATGGTTCCTCCCGCACTTACTAAGGGTAAAGGAATACCAGTTGCAGGAATTATTCCTAGATTTGTACCGATATTAATAAAGATCTCTAAGAGAAATTTCATTGTTAATCCTATGAGAATCATAGAAAAAAAGAGATTGTCAGAGTGATCAACTGTAACTATTAAACTCTTAACAATTACTATCCCAAACAGTGTAATCAAAAAAAGAGAACCTACTAATCCGAACTCTTCAGCAAATGATGCATATATGAAGTCTGTTTGATGCTCAGGAAGAAAATCTCTCTTACTCTGTGTACCATTTCCAAACCCTTTACCCCATATTTGACCAGAACCTATTGCTATTCTTGCTTGATTAACATTAAAACCTATATCTTCTGTACTATCTTTAGGATTAAGAAATGCCTCAATTCTATTCCTTTGATAATCTCTTAGAATCCCCCTATATGTAATTGATGTGAACGCTCCTAGGAGCAATCCGATAGCGAAACTTACAACCACAAATATTTTCCAACTATCTCTATAGTAATATGCAAATATTCCGATTATTAAAGCAATACCTGATAAAATCAGATATAACCAATTACCATTAAAACTAATTAGAAAAAATGTAGATGTTATTAATGTAACAATTAAAAGGGCGATGCTATTCCTCAACTGATTACTTAATCCTGTAAAAGCTACTAGAAACCATATCATCAATGTTAAGAAGGACATACTTCCTGCAGGTTGAAGATATATTAAGATAACGAGAGGGAGGGTTGCAAGAAATGATATTAAAAAGAGTAACCACTGGTTATATCTTTCCTTAAATGAGAATATACATGCAGTTGTAATTACTACAGTAACTTTTGCAATCTCTGAAGGCTGAATCTGTATACCTCCTATGACTAACCATCTTTGTACATTATTTATTACTGGTCCGAATGGGAATAGAGCAACCAGTAGAAGTATTGTAATTACATATATGGGTATAACAATCTGAATATATTTAAAGAGTGAGATATCTACTAGGGAAGTAATAAGAAATAGAATCAATCCAATTACAACAAAAGATATCTGTTTCTGAACAATTGAAGTATCTCCAAATACTCCATCGGTCCCTATTGTGGTTGAGAGTAAGGTTACAATCCCTATCAAACATATCAAGATTGTAGGAATAAAGAGGAAGAGATTTACTCTAAGTTTTCTTTTTTTCCCATTTCCTAATTTCATATGTCCAATATTTCAATTAATTTTCTCTTGTTTCTAAATCCATACGATATATTAACAGAAGATTTGGGAACATTAAAATATGAGGAAAGAACATCTATGAGCTCTAAGTTTGCGGAATTTTTGTATGGTTTACTTTTCAATGAGACAAAATATATATTATCTCTCTCCTCGATACATACTTTCTTTGATGAAGTTTTTACTTTTACTTCAATGACCACCTCTTTTATTTCTTTTTACCTGGAAACATCTTTCTCATGAATGCTGGCTTATCCAATGGATCATCAAAATCATCACTCATATTTATATCTATTTTTTTAGAAGCTCCTTTGAAAACATCATCATCATCGTCTTGAGTATCTTCTTCTACAGCATCAAAAAGTTTCTCATCTTCCTCAACTTTAGGTTCCTCTTCTTCTTGAGCAAAGGTTGGTGAAGATGGCCCTATATTTCCAAAACCAAATGCATCATCTTCGTCACCTTTTTGCTGTTTTGTGAATACCTGTTTATTCTCATCAAAACCAGTTGCAACAATTGTAATAATAATTTCTTCTCCAAGTGTTGGATCTATTTGAGCACCAAACTTTATATTTGCTGATGGATCTACTGCCTCCTGAATCAATTCTGATACCAAACTAATCTCAGGAAGAGTTAAATCGGAACCAACAATGTTGTATAGGACTCCAGTTGCTCCCTCTATAGACATATCCAAAAGTGGACTTGTTGTTGCAGCCCTTGCTGCTAATTCTGCTCTCTTCTCACCACTTGCTCTACCAATACCCATTAATGCAGTTCCTGCATTTTGCATTACTGATTTTGCATCATTGAAGTCGGCATTAATGTACCCAGTTTGACTAATTAGATTGGAAATACTGTTCACACCCTCTGCCAAAACAGAATCAACCATCTTCATTGCTTCTATGAAGGAAATGTTTGCATCTGCTATTTCTAATAACCTTTGATTTGGAACAACTATTAATGTATCTACCTTATCTCTTAATTGAGCAATTCCTTCTTCAGCTATTTCCCTTCTTCTATTACCTTCAAAATCAAAAGGCTTTGTAACAACAGCAACTGTCAATGCTCCCATGTTCTTTGCAACACCAGCTATTATTGGAGCAGCTCCTGTACCAGTACCACCACCCATACCTGCTGTGATAAAAACCATATCTGCACCCTCTAAATGCTCTTGTATTTCATCTAAGCTCTCCTCGGCTGATTGGGCACCTAACTCTTGATTCCCACCAACTCCTAACCCCTTTGTTAAATTCTCTCCTAATTGTAAGGTTACTGGAGCTTTGGAAAGTTTAAGGGTCTGAGCATCGGTATTGAAAGCCATAAACTCAACACCAGGGATATCATAGTCTGATATCATTGTATTAATGGCATTACAACCTCCACCACCAATTCCAACTACCTTAATTTTAGCTACGGGGTCAACATTTGTTGTGACTAACATACTCTCTTACACATTAAATTTTATATCTGGGCAGTTTACGGAATTAAAGATTTAAACCATTCTACTACTCTATTCTTAAAAGTACCACTACTTTTACTCTTTGTAGTATCGACATCTACTTCATCATCAATAGCGTGTTTAATCAAACCCTGTACACAAGCAAACGAAGGATCAGAAATCTCTTCTACCATTCCATTCAAACCTGATGGGTACCCTATTCTAGCAGCAACCCCAAATATCCCCTGTGTAAACTTAGAGAGATCTTTAAGCAATGAAGAACCACCAGAAAGTACTACTCCAGC
>DCUE01000006.1:0-2452 GCA_002328465.1 Candidatus Dojkabacteria bacterium UBA2222 | reverse complement strand
ATCTATCTCATCACCCTTTTTAAGTTTAGGCTCCTCTTCTTCTATCTTTCTCAACAGTGCAGGAGTCGAATCAGAGGAAAGCTTCTTTGCCTTTGCCTTGTTCTCAAGTAAGTCACTCATATGAATCTTAATCTTCTCTGCATCTTCTAATGAAACCTGAAGTCCAATTGCAATATCACTTGTAATATTTATTCCACCCAAAGGAATTGTACCACTATATATTACAGAGCCCTCTTCAAATATTGAGATACTGGTTGTACCAGCACCGATATCTAAAAGTGTAACTCCTAATTCCTTTTCGGTATCTGTTAAAACAGAAAGGGAAGATGCCCATCCAGTAAAGACAACATCAAAGACATTCAGACCTAATTGCTCTACACACTTCTTAAGATTTTGCCAATATGAATTGGGTGCAGTAATAATGTGGGTCTCAACTTCTAGTCTATTCCCTGACATTCCAATTGGATATTTTATTCCCCCCTGGTTATCTACAACAAACTCCCTAGGAATAATGTGTATTGGATTTAAGTTGTCTGGTAATGAAAGAGTTCTAGCATTTTCTATAGCCCTATATGTATCATCAATTGTAATCTCTGCACTAGCTACAGCAACAACACCCTTGTTGTTTAAACTTGTAACTAACTCTCCATTAATTGATACATATACATCTGAAACTGTAACACCTGCCATTCTCTCAGCAGCCATTACACTCTCAGATATTGCATTTGTTGCATCATCTATATTAACTACAACTCCCTTTTTTATACCCTTACTAGGATATGAACATACTCCGATTACTGAGGGTGTTTGATTATCTTCTACTGAAGATATTACAGTGGTGATCTTGGAAGAACCCACATCTATTGCTGTTATTGTTTTCCGTGCCATATGATTTAAAGGCAGTCAAATATTACTTAAATTAAAGAACCTAGTTGTATATATAATATAGTCAAAAAAGTCGCACTTCGCAAGAACTTATACAATTCTCACAAAGTAAGGCCGCATTGTCAACAGAAATATTACTTTAATTTCATCACAGGCCTCTCAAACCTAAGATCTAAACTCTTGAATTTTATCATGTCTCTATCTACTTTCTGACCAACTAGATACATTCTTGAAAGTTGAATATCTAACTCATATGAAAGATCAAATACAAATTCATGACCATGTATATCTGTGATTTTTGCTATTCCATTGTTTATAGAAATGTTCACAAGGTCATATTTAAAAGTAGATAGCACTTTTTGAATCATATGTATCTCTTCAAAAAAGATTAATCTCTCTCCACTCTCTAGAGCACTTTCTGATGTAATATACACCAATGCAGTATCCCACGAATCTGTGGAACACTCCTCGCTGCACTCCTTACAAACCTCAAGGACTTTTTCCCCACTATCTGCAAAAAGCATACATGTTTCAGAAGAGTAACCTAAATATATGGGGGTATACTCTTTAATAGTGATATCTAGTTTCCCAGGTAATATTTTCTTAACATATACCTCTTTTACATAGCCATTACTTTTTAATATCTTTTCCTCGATTACTGATGGCCTTAGTAAAAAGATATTCTCTTCTAAAAATTCATAGACATACGATTCTAGCTCTTCTTCTGATATATATTTTAATTCTTTTTCGTTGAATTCTATATTTCTAATATTCCATAACCCAAAGAGTATTGAGAGATACAAAAGAAGAAGAAAAAACAAAACCGGAGATATTCTCTTAAGAAATATTACAATAGGAATCCTCTTTACCCTATTAACAACCATATCAGTTTTCTGAATACGTCTTTCCATATTATAAAGAGTTTATCTCAGAACAAGTAAATTTTAAAGGAGATTCCAAGAATACCTAATATCTGATAACATAACAAAGAAACATGTTAGATCTTTTGTTATCTAAAACTTTGGAGTTTCTCATTTCCCTCGGATATCCTGGTCTCTTTATTGTAGCGCTTGGGTTTCCTGTTCCAACAGAAATTGTAATTGCTGTGTTAGCAACAGCAGAAAATAGTAATATCTGGATAATATCCCTAGTTACTTCTATGGGAGGTTTAATTGGTGGTCTCTTAACATATCTACTTGGATATATATTTACAATGAAGAATCCAGAGAAATGGTTAGGAGGTAAATCAAAACTTCTAAAAGTTGATCCAAAACAAATTCAGAAGAGTAGAGAGAAGATATTAAAGAATGGTTTTTTCTATGCATTTTTTACAAGATCAATACCTTGGTTAAGAGTTCCTGCGAGTTTAGCTGCAGGATTTTTTAGAATGAATTTCTTACTCTACTCTATTGCAGTATTCTTGGGAGGTTANNGTCTACGCATTTGTTATTGCATATCTTGGATCAAAAATGGGAAAAGACATCATTTACTACCTTAAGATATTCGATAAATGGATATTAATAATATTCTTAGCATATATATTCATTTCAACGGGATACAAGAATAG
>DCUE01000072.1:4258-4543 GCA_002328465.1 Candidatus Dojkabacteria bacterium UBA2222 | reverse complement strand
TAATGTATTCACAATCCCTTATACTTTCTATTGCCCCTTTATACGCCTTTGCTTTTTTATCAAAGTAAAACTTCTCTATCCTTGCATCTATATCCGGTTCATCAATTAAGTGCTCTCCTAATATCTTCTCTCCATTTGTATACTCTGCAATTAACCTTACCTTATCCAAAGTAACAGGAACGATATTACCTGAAACATTGAAAAGGTACTTAAACATCTCGATTGCTTCAACCTCAGAACCCGTAATCTCTGTCATCGCAATCATAAGGAGATTACCCAATGTAT
>DCUE01000072.1:3859-4155 GCA_002328465.1 Candidatus Dojkabacteria bacterium UBA2222 | reverse complement strand
CTCCATCATCCATCATTCCTACAATGACATTTAACTCTAAGTCCCTATATTTTTTTAATCCCTCTAACACAGTAGAGGTACCCGTTCCACCCCCTATTAATGTAATCTTCATGGGTATAATTGTATATCAAAAGATGATATAATTAAATGTTTAATTCTCAGATTGTACCATATATGGAATTCAAGATTGGTTCTAAGGTTTTTTACCCCTCTCATGGAGCCGGGTGGATAAGAAATAAGAAAGAGATTGAGTTTAACGGTAGTAAAAAGATGTATTTTGAGTTTGAATTTATCAA
>DCUE01000072.1:0-3835 GCA_002328465.1 Candidatus Dojkabacteria bacterium UBA2222 | reverse complement strand
AATGTATTTACTGCAAATGAGATAAAAGATAAGGTAGCAGTATTAAAAAAGACCCCATACAAAGATCCTAAGACTAAAGATTTTAATAGATTAATGGAGCTATTTAAGAAATTAGAAAACCAAGCAACTATAGAATCTGCAATTGAAACAATACAGTACTGTAACCACGTAAAAAGAGGGAGAGAAAAAGATGGAAGATTAATCCCTGTTTCAATTGAGAATGAATTAGGTAGAGCAATTGGTGATATCGTTGGAGAATTAGCAGTATCTTCTGGAGTCAAGTTAGAAACTGCAGCCAAGAATTTCGAAAAAATTACTAGTATTGATACAAAGGTATTAAACCTTTAATATCTCAACCTTTAATTCAAATTCTCCTACTTTAACCACTATTCCGTTTCCAATAGATTCAACCCTCTCTAAATCTTTTATAAAGATACTCTTTTTAATACTCTCTTCATATTTCTGCATTAAGGAATGAACCTCTTCATTTCTACTCTCGTACCTTAGAGATATATACTGACCTACTTCACACCCACTCTCTTTTCTTACTACCTGTAATCCCCTTAATACCTCATTCAAAATACCCTCCTCTTTCAACTGGTCACTAACTCGTATATCTAAGCTTACAAATACAGAAGCATTACTCTGAGAAGAGATTCCCTCACCCTCAACTAAAGATTTGGAGTATTCTACCTCTTTAACATTCAATTCCCCTTTAACAATCTCTTGCATCTTAGAATCAGATATTGGGATATATGCTTTTGATAACGGTTGTCTTACTTTCAATCTATTCTCATCTCTGATATTTAATCCTAACGAACATACCGCTCTAACCATATCCATATCAGTAAGTAATTTTTCATCTAACAGTTTTTCATCAAGTACAGGATACTCTTCTAGATGAACAGACTCTTTTGCGCCCTCTTGTATTAAAGTTGCATATGCAGATTCCGAAATGAATGGGGCAAATGGAGCTAATAGTTTTGATATCTCAAGTAATACATAATGTAATGTATTAAGTGCATCCATATCACCATTTACAAACCTATCTCTTGATCTTCGGATGTACCATTTTGAAAGTACATCAATTAGTTCGAATAGGTATTTTGTTGCATTCTGTAACTTGTACTCATCCATGTACCTGGTAATATCTCTAACTGTTTGATTAAGCTTAGATACAATCCACATATCCATTACATTCTCTGAATTAAGAGATTTAGAATATTCCCAATTAAATTGATCTTTGTAATTAAGGAAATATTTAACACAGTTCCAATATGGAAGAAGTACAGTAGAGGTAACCTCTTTAACAAACTTCTCACTAAATATTACCTCCTCACCATGAACAATTGGAGAACTTAAGAAGTACAATCTAAGAGGATCTGCACCCATTGCATCTATCACAGAGTAAACCTCTGGATAGTTACGCTTACTCTTAGACATCTTAGTACCATCAGGAGCTAATGCCATACCGTTTACTACAACATTTTTAAAAGATTTAGAACCAAAGAGTCCAACTCCTAAAACATGTAATGTGTAAAACCACCCTCTTGTTTGNNACACCCTCTGCTATAAACTCACCAGGATATTTCTCTTCAAACTTCTCCTTGTTCTCAAAAGGGTAGTGTAATCTTGCAAAAGGCATTGAACCAGAATCATACCAAACATCTATAACATCGTTGACCCTCTTTTTAATTCCCCCACACTCACATTTGTATGTAACTTCATCTACAAATGGTTTATGAGGATCTTTTAACTCTACCCCACTCTTCTCTTTAACTTCAGCCAAAGAACCCATTACATCCTTTTCACCACACTTATCACAAACCCATACAGGCAAAGGTGTTCCCCAATACCTATTTCTACTCAGTGCCCAATCCCTTGCATCTTCTAACCAGTTACCAAATCTACCCTCTTTAACATGGTTAGGAATCCAATTAATCTCTTTGTTTTCACTAACTAACATATCCCTAATTGCAGTTACCTTTACATACCAACTCTTAATTGGTTTGTATATCAATGGAGTATTTGTTCTCCAACACATGGGCATTTGATGCTCGTAGTCGTAATGAGAGAAAAGAAGATTCCTTTTTTCCAAATCTTCCATAATATATCTGTTTGCCTTTTTATAGAACATTCCCTTAAACTGAGTAATCTCATCTTTAATATTCCCTTGATCATCAAGATAGTCAAACATCCCTATTCCCATACCAGTCATGAGGATGAAATCCTCTTCTCCATACGGTGCTTGGTGAACTAAACCAGTACCATCCTCTAAAGTAACATGCTCTGCATGTACAACCTTAAATGCACCCTCTTTACTCTTCTCAGAGTAGTATGGGTATAAAGGTTCATACTCTTTACCAATTAAGTCACTCCCTTTAAATGTATTAAGTACTTTAAGATTCTCCTTAAATATATTCTCTACCAAATCTTTTCCAACAATATATTTCTCTCCTTTAAATTCAACCTCTACATATTCGAAATCTTTACCAACAGCAACAAGGAGGTTACCTGGCAATGTCCAAGGTGTAGTAGTCCATATTAAAAGATATGAATCCATATCTTTAAGCTTAAGCTTAACAGTAACGGCAGGGTCAGTAATCGTTTCATACCCACCAAGTGCAACCTCAGAATTAGAAAGTGTTGTACCAGCTCTAGTAGAGTAAGGTACTACTTTGTATCCCTCATACAGTAAACCCTTTTTGTAAAGCTCTTTTAATGACCACCAAACACTCTCTATATACCAAGGGTCCATCGTAGCGTACTCTTCATCACTGTTTACCCATCTCCCCATTCTCTCGGTTAATTCCTGTATCTCTCCTTGATACTTCTTTACAGATTCTCTACACAGGTTATTAAATTTCTCTACTCCATACTTTTCAATATCTTCCTTCTGTTCAAAGCCTAATACCTTTTCTACTTCATACTCAACAGGTATTCCCTGACAATCCCATCCTAAACTTCTCTCTACTCTAAAACCCTTCATTGTTTTGTATCTAGGTATTACATCCTTGATAACCATAGTGAGTACATGTCCATAGTGAGGTTTGTTGTTTGCAGTAATAGGACCATCATAGAAAGTAAAGGAGTTCTCTTTAGGTTTCTGGTCTATACTTTTTCTTAAAATATCTTTCTCTTTCCAATACTTAAGTATGCCTTCCTCTGTTTCAGGAAAGTTAGGCATGTTCTGACCTTTAGATATTTTTAACTCATCCATATTTTGTAAATATATATATTAAACAAAAATCCCCTTGTAAGAATCTATACATTGTATCAATTCTTACAAAGGGACGCATATACGTGTTACCACCCTTTTTCATAGTTACATTACTGTAACTACCTTTTAAACCGCATATACGGTTTTTGCTATTCTTCGGTAGCATACCGTTGGAGTCTACTTGTCTAATGACTTTCTTTCCACCACTAACCAGTGATTTCTGGATCATTGTGTTACGCCAATTATATCACATCCCTAAATAATGAAAATATATACACACACTTTTAATTTTGGTATCATTTATGTGTTAATTTAATACATTAGCAATCAAATGGACGAACAAGAAAAATTTTTTGCTCCTAAGCCAGATGAGGATTCAATGGTAGCGGAAGCCCTCAGACTTGGTGGTAAAATCGTAAGAGAAGAGAAAGAAGAGGAAGAGTTTATTAGGGAGCCTATGCCAGATGGTTCAGTACAATTAATTGGAAAAGATGGAACCCGATATGATGAAGAGACAGGGGAAGTGATTCTTCAAGGAAGTGGAGATGATAACGATTCAGAAGAAGAATAGTACTGTTCTTTCTTTAATAAAGAGAATAGAGAATATTTCAAAGC
>DCUE01000076.1 GCA_002328465.1 Candidatus Dojkabacteria bacterium UBA2222 | reverse complement strand
CTTGGTAATGGAGCTATCTCGTATAGCCCAGAGTTTCCCTCTTCTTCTCTAATTGTTACCTTTATATCTTTAAATGCATCCATAATATTTTTAAAACAAATTATTATCTTGAGTAGTATTCGATTATTAGATTCTCACGAATACCTTCGTCTATCTCATCTCTTATTGGTAATCTGGAAACCATTACCTTGTTATCCTTTGATTCCATCCATTGTGGAACAGCAAAGAACTTCTCAGCAGGTGCGAGTTTTGCAGATTTTAATTCTACAGAATCCCCATCTCTAATTTCTTGAGAAGGAACTGTAAATTTTTTACCATTTAAGAGAACATGACCATGAACTATATACTGCCTTGCAGCAGCTCTTGAAGGAGCCAAGCCTCCAAGGTATAGGACATTGTCGAATCTCAACTCGAGCAATCTTAATAACTCCAAACCCTTATCCGTACTATTTACCTTAGATCTTCTATCTGCTTCAATGTAAAGATTCTTAAATTGCCTCTCTCTTAATCCATATGTTCTCTTCACCTTCTGTTTCTCTCTTAACTGTAAACCGTAGTTTGAAAGTCTAGCTCTTCTTTGATTACCATGCTGACCAGGAGGAAATGGCTTCCTCTTTATACCAGCCTTATCTGAAAAAGATCTAGCACCCTTTAAATTAAGGTTTACACCCTCTCTTCTGCTTAATCTTTCTTTTGGACCTGTATATCTACCCATTTAAATATTTAGAATATAATGTTATTTTCTTGGACTCTTTCTTGGCCTACATCCATTATGTGGAATAGGGGTTTTGTCTATTAATGTTGTAACCTTTAATCCTGCGGAATCTAATCCCTTAACTGCAGCATTCCTACCAGCTCCAGGACCACTCACAATAACTCTTACTTCTCTAATCCCATACTTTTTTATTGCTTTATCAGCTGCATCGCTAGCTGCTTTTGTTGCAGCGAATGCAGTACTCCTTCTTGCACCCTTAAAACCTACAACTGCTGGACTGCCCTGTACTAAAAGCTCACCATTAGTATCTGTGATAGAGATAATTGTATTATTAAATGTAGATTGAATTGTAACAATTCCACTACTTACACTTCTCTTTGCTTTAGATTTCTTACTAGTTGCCATTATATGCTATGTCTTTTCTAATTTACGTTTTAATCCACCAACTGCTCTACTCCTTCCTTTTCTAGTATGAGCATTATGTCTTGTTCTTTGTCCTCTAACTGGAAGTCCCAATTTGTGTCTTATTCCTCTGTAACTCTTAATATCCTTAAGTCTTTTAATATTTCTAAATATCTTCTGTCTCAATTCTCCCTCTACTTCGAAATTCTTATCCAAGTATCCTCTAATTACATCCAACTCTGTTTCAGATAAATCTTTTACTAACATCTCTGGATCTATCTTTGTCTCTTCACATATCAACTTTGCAGATTTCTCACCAACACCATACACATTCATTAAAGAGACCCATAATCTCTTATCATTTGGTATTTCTAATCCTGCGACTCTTGCCATTCAAAAGATATATATAAATATTAATTAACCTTGTCTCTGTTTATGTTTAGGATTCTTCTTACAATAAACATATACACGACCCTTTCTTGTAACTGTATAACAACCATCACATCTCTTTTTTACTGAAGCCTGTACTTTCATTTTATTTCATTCTATATGTTATTCTCCCCTGTGTCTTATCATATGGGGTCATTTCTATTCTTACTTTATCTCCCTCTAAGATTCTAATGTAATTCATTCTCATCTTTCCGGAGAGATATCCCAAAACCTCTTTCTTATTACCGTTAACATCAATTTCCACTACAAACTTCGTATTTGGTAAACACTCTTTCACTACTCCCTCAAACTCATAAACTTTCTTTGTTTCTACGGACATAAATAAAGGTTTTGTAAATAAATAGAGTCGAAGTGATTATATCAAAGCTTTGAACTTTTTTCAAAGGTTTATAAGAGTTTTCCTTGAAATTCACATCTCTCTACAAAGACGGATTAAGCATATCAAAAAGAGCGATATTTTACAACCCTAATCTCTGTATTAATTCACTGTGTATTACCTCTATACTAGGCGAAGCATCAATTTCCAAAAGTAACCCTCTCTCTTTGTATGTATTAACTATGGGAATAACACTTTTATTATACTCTTTGAGTCTCATAATTATCTTATCGGGTTGATCATCTTCTCTTTGAATTAATTTCGTACCACATCTATCACAGTATCCACTTACCTTCTCTGGTTTATACTTCTGATGATATGTAGCCTCACAGTATGAACATACTCTCCTTAGAGACATTCTCTCTATAGCCATTTCTTCAGAAAGGACAAAATGAACAAAGAAATCCAATTCCCTTCCATTGTTTTTTAACAGATCATCAAAGAGAGGTATTTGACCCTCATCTCTTACTACTGAAACAAAACCCCAAGATTTTTCTGTATCAAATTTCTGTACCCACCTATTCAAAATGCTATACGTAAGTTCATTAGGAACAAACTGCCCCTTTGACCAGTATTGATATGCCCTTATTGCCTCTATATCACCCTCTTTATACATTCTTCTGAACATTTCCCCTGTTCCAATATTCTCAAATTCATATTTTTGAACAAGTAAATCTACTTGAGTATCTTTACCGCTACCTGAAGGACCATGAAAAAGAATAGTTTGCATATGTGTTAGTACATATATATTAATATACAAATAATATCACAAAAGAAGTGTTTACAAATACCTAGAATAGTCTCTTACCACTATCATAGATGAGACCTGTCTCCTTATATCCAATACTACACTAACCATAATCAAAAGACCTGTTCCAGTTATTACTGTAACTGTCATTAGGTTAAGATATATAAAGATGTTGGGAAGTATTGAAATGAAGCCAAGGAACACAGCTCCTACAGCAGCCAGTCTAAATGCAACATGTTTTAAATACTCAGAGGTGTTTTTACCAGGTCTAATACCAGGTATAAAGCCTCCCTGCTTTTGAAGATTCTCGGCTAATTCATCTGTCTTAAATACTACAGTAAGGTAAAAGAATGCGAAACCAACAATGAATACAAATGTTAATATATTACTAAAATACGGATTATCCAGAAGATTCATAGCCTTAGTTGTAAAGTTCAAAATACCATCTCCGACATCTCTACTTAAGACAAATTTCCCAATTAACTGAGGGAAGGACAGTAATGAGACTGCGAATATTACTGGCATTACTCCAAACTGTGTTAGCTTTATTGGTATGTAACTATCCATCGCTCCTCCCGTTCTCACTCTTCTGGAGTATTGAACCTTCACTTTTCTCTGAGCCTCAGAGACATATACAACTGATATAACTAATGCCAAGGTAACAACTATAAATACAATCTTTTGAAATGGATCCATTAATCTAAAATTGTTACTTATGGTACCTGGAATACCTGCAATAATACCAAGGAAAATAAGGTAGGATGATCCACCACCTATACCACTTTCAGATACTAACTCGGCAAACCACATTACAACTACCGAGCCTGCAGTAAGTGTAGCAATCATAGTAATAAGCTGAAGTGGTTCTAATTGATTTACAAGACCAAAACCTCTCAATGTTGAATATATAACAAAGGATTGCATTATTGCCAAAGGAACAGTAAGTAATCTTGTATACATACTTATCAATCTCCTTCCCTCTGGTCCCTCTTTCCTTAACTCTTCTAACTTAGGAATTACTGTACCAAGAAGCTGTAATATGATAGATGCATTAATATATGGACTTAAACCAATAGCTGCTATAGATGCTGTTTCTAATACCCCCCCTGAAACTGTAGAAAGTAAATCTCCAAAATTACTACCCTCAAAAAGCTGACTTATTGCATTAGCAGGTATACCAGTAACTGGTATTGCAGCTAAAAATCTATATGCAAGAAGAATAATAAGGGAGAAAATAATCTTTTTTCTAATCTCCTCTGTACCAAGAATCCTCTTAAGTATTTCTATGTATTTTTGCATTGTAGTAGAGGTTACTTAATGGAACCACCTGCTTTTAGAATTTTTTCTTTTGCACTCTCTGAGGCAGGGATGCCACTTATGATTATCTTTTTATCAATACTTCCATTTCCTAAAATCTTTACGGATGTTGTTCTCTGAGCTATTAAAGCACTCTTTTTCAATGTTTCGAGAGAGACAGTATCTCCATCTTTAAAATTCTTTTGTAATATATCAAGATTAATAGCAGTAGCTATTATCTTCTTTGTTCTATTGAAACCAGCAAACTTAGGCATTCTTCTGAAGAATGGTACATTACCACCCTCAAAAAATATTAAAGACTTATGTCCAGATCTAGATTTTTGACCCTTAGAACCTCTTGTTGAGGTATGGCCTCCAACACCTGAACCGTATCCTCTACCTAGTCTTTTCCCGCTCTTTATTCTTTTGTTTCTTTCTGGTATGTTCTCTAAATACATAATTATTTTTATTAACTTTATCTTCTATTATCTCTTCTCTTAAACTCTCTCTTTCCTCTACCTGTCTTCTTCTCATCCTTCTCCTCTGCTCTCTTTTTAGCTCTTCTTTTCTCCTCTTTAATCTTTCTCTCTTTATCTGTCTCTTTCTTCAACTCTACTCTTTCTCTCATATTCTTCATTCTTTCTAAAACTCTCTTGTTCCTTAAGCTCTTTAAAGCTTCAAAGGTAGCATATGCAGATGCAATTGCATCACTTGTTCCCATTAATTTTCCATATACATTATCAATACCTGCCAACTCTAAAACTGTTCTAACAGATGAACCTGCGATAACACCAGTACCTGGTCTTGCAGGTCTTAGGATTATTCTAGCAGCACCCTTCTTAAACATTAGCTCATGAGGTATTGTATCCCCTGCTAACTGTATCCTAGTCATTTTCTTTGTTGCTACTCTCTCTCCCTTTTCAACTGCACTCTTAGTATCTACTCCTCTCCCTAATCCAACTCCAACAGAACCGTTATGATCTCCTACTACCACCATTGCACTGAATCTCAATCTCTTACCTCCTTGAGTTACTTTTGCAACTCTTCGTATAGAGACTGTTTTTTTATCGTATGTCCTTTCTTTTCTTTCTTTAAAATATTCAGCCATTTATTATTAAACTAAATCTTAATTCCGTTACTTCTTAATTCATCAGCAAATGTAGCAATCAAACCGTGATATCTATATCCACTTCTATCAAATACTGCTAATTCCAATTTCTTCTTCTTAAAATCTGTTGCAAATTTCTTAGCCATCTTCTGAATCTCTTCTGAATTTTTCTTACACATCTTACTCATTAGAACAACAGACTTATCATCATCAGCAACACCACTATAGAAATATTTATTGCTTTTGAAGACAAATATTCGTGGTTTAACAGATGTACCACTTAATCTCTTTCTTATATGTAATTTTCTTTTTGCTCTGTTATTTTTCTTATTCATAATTATGCAGTTACACTTGATTTAGAACTCTTTCTTCTGACATACTCACCCTCATACCTAATCCCCTTTCCTTTATAAGGTTCTGGAGATCTAATAGATCTGATTTTGGCTGCAAACTCTCCTACCTTCTGTTTATCATATCCCTTTAGTATTACACTTGTTTCTTGTGGGACCTCTATTGTAATCCCCTCTGGACTTTCAAATTTAACAGGATGATTCCACCCTAAGCTCATTATTAATGTATTACCTTCCATTCTTGCTCTATATCCTACTCCAACAAGCTCTAATTTCTTTTCATATCCATGCTTTATACCATATATTGCATTGAATATTAACATTCTAACAGTACCATGTATCGATTTACTCTGTTTCTCTTCGTTAGATCTACTGATTACTAATTGATTTCCTTCTATGTTTATCTTTAAAACCTCAGGAAGTGCAATCTTAATCTCTTTTCCATCTCCAGATACAGTAACTATATCTTTTTCAACGGTAACTTGTATTCCTTCTTCAATTGTTATTGGATCTAATCCTATTCTAGACATTTTTTATTACCAAACTTCACATATTAATTCACCACCAAGCTTTTTACTCTTAGCCATTGCTCCAGACATTAATCCCTTTGATGTTGAGATAATTGAGATACCTCTTCCATTCATCACAGGTATTATATCTTTACTTGCAATGTATATCCTCTGACCAGGCTTACTGACTCTCTTTAAAGATGAGATTACTGGCTCTTTATCATCATACATCAACCCTACACTTATACCTTCCTCACTTTCAGAGTATCCAGAAATCATTTTTTCCATTTCTAATACCTTCAATATTTCAATATTCATCTTAGTTTTAGGCACTAAGACTGTCTCTCTCTTTCTTTCTATTCCATTTTTTATTCTTGCTAAAAGATCTGCTGTTAAATCGTTCATTATTATATTTATTAAATTACCATATAGCTTTTTTAACTCCGGGAATCTCACCCTTACTTGCTAACTTTCTAAAACATATTCTACATATACCGTAATGTCTAATATATGCCCTTGATCTACCACAAAGCTCACACCTATTGTAGACTCTTGTTTTATACTTACTCTTTTTCTTTAATTGTCTTGCTTTATATTCCTTAGCCTCTGTTGACATCTTTCTTGAAAGGGAAACCAAATTTATCTAAAAACGCCTTACCACTTTTATCATCTTTTGCAGTAGTAACTATCGTAACCTGCAAGCTTCTAACTCTCCTAATATTGTTTGCATCTATTTCTGGAAACACAGTATGATCTTCTATACCAATTGAGTAATTACCTGCTCCATCAAATGCTAATACGTCTAATCCTCTAAAATCTTTTGTTCTAGGCAATACTATGTTCACTAATTTATCAAAGAACTCCCACATTCTATTACCTCTTAATGTAACAGATACTCCTATTTCCATACCCTCTCTTACCTTAAATGAAGATACTGCTTTTCTTGCTTTATTTATTATTGGTTTTTGACCAGATATCTTAGTAACAATATCTACAATATCCTCTAATGCTTCAGCCTCTTTTAAAGCAGCTCCTGCACCAACATTTATTACAATCTTACTTAGAGTAGGAGACTCCATTAAATTAGAGTGCTCTAACTCTTTCGTTAACTCTTTCCTTATTTTTTTATTATATTCTTCTCTTAATCTTGCCATTATTCTTTCTTGGTTTCTGTTTTATTTACTTTCTTTTTAACTACTTTTGTTGTTGTTTCCTTTTTCTCAACCTCTTTCTTAACTACTTTCTTTTCTTTTTTAGGCTCATCCTTCTTCTCAATCACTTCTATTACCTTGTTACATTTTTTACATATTCTCTCAACTTTTCCTTCCTCTCTTTTAATTCCAACCCTTGTTGGTTTACCACAGTTATTACATATTAATATAACTTTAGAGATGCTCATTGGTTTAACAATGGAAAGAATCTCTGAAGTCTTCTTTTTCCCATCTCCTTTTACATGTTTCTTGTATACATTCATTCCTTCAACTACAACCTTATTATCTTTAACATCTATGGCAAGTACAGTACCCTGTTTTCCAGAGTCTTTTCCGTAGAGTATTCTTACTGTATCGCCTTTTTTTATCTTCATTTTATTACTAAAAAATTTACAAAACTTCTGGTGCAAGAGATACTATCTTATCAAACCCTTTCTCTTTTAATTCTCTTGCTACTGGACCAAATATTCTTGTTCCAATTGGGTTCTTCTTATTATCAATAATTACAGCTGCATTATCATCAAATCTAACATATGATCCATCTTTTCTCCTTTGCTCTTTATGTACTCTCACTATTACAGCAGTTAAAACTTCATGTCTCTTTACTCCGCTATTAGGCAAAGCCTTCTGTATTGCAACTCTAACAATATCCCCAAGTTTTGCGAACTTGATCTTAGAATATCCTGGTACACCAATTACCTTTCCTATCTTAGCTCCACTATTATCTGCAATTGTTAATGTTGACTCTGTCTGTATCATTCTTTTACTTTTTATTAATTACAATCCATCTTACATTCTTTGAATATGGCTTTGATTCTTTTATTGTTACTTTACTTCCAACAGCATATTCTTCCTCTGTATGAGCAAAGAATATCTTCTTTTTGTTTACAACCTTCCTATACACAGGGTGGGCCTGAGCAGTATCAACTCTTACTCTAACAGTATTTTGCATACTATTACTTACTACTACTCCCTCTAATTCTCTTTTCTTTCCCTTGTTATCTGTCATTTCTTTTTCGAATATATTAAATATCTAAAACGGCTTGTATTCTATCAGTAATATGGTTATCTCTCAAGCCTATATCTCTTTTTTAGAGACAAACTTAGTCTGAACTGAGAGCTTCTGAGCTCCCAATCTCATTGCTTCCTGAGCTATCTCTCTTGTAACACCACTTAATTCAAACAACATATTACCCGGTCTTACAACAGCTACATAACCCTCTACTTCACCCTTTCCAGCAATCATCTTACTATTAGTTCCTTTATGTGTGTAAGGTTTATGAGGAAATATTTTAACCCATACCTTACCTTTTCTCTTCATAAAGCCAGTTATTGCTCTTCTTGCAGCCTCTATCTCTCTTGCCTTTATCCATCCGTTTTCCATTGATTTAAGGCCGTATTCTCCGAAAGCAATAGAATTGTTTGCAGATGCAATTCCTCCCATCTTACCTCTAAACTCTTTTCTGTGTTTTCTAATCTTAGGCTGTAACATTATTATCT
This sequence comes from Candidatus Dojkabacteria bacterium UBA2222, assembly GCA_002328465.1. Lineage (GTDB taxonomy): Bacteria > Patescibacteriota > Dojkabacteria > SC72 > SC72 > UBA2259. The sequence continues at coordinate 10,782 of DCUE01000076.1, read as the reverse complement.
CTCTTCATCAATATTATTTTTCTCACCTTTGTATATCCATACCTTTATTCCCATTAATCCTGCATCCATTGTTTGTGCAACTTCTTGTGCATAGTCTATATCTGCTCTTAATGTTTGAGCTGGGACTGAACCTGCATTTACCTTTACTGTTCTAGCTTGACTTGCATTATTAATCCTTCCTGATACCCATATTCTAATTCCCTTTGCCCCTGCCATCATTGCTTTCTCTTTTGCACTTGCTACTAGAAGCTTAGATGGTTGTCTTCTTTCTATCCCATCTGCAATAGATCTTGCAATTATTCTTGCAGATATATCTGCCTTTTTAACCTCTCTAATCTTAATCTCAACATCCTTTTTAGTCATTCTCTTCAAATCCTTTTGTAATATATCTATTCCCTCTCCACCTCTTCCAATAGCTACTCCTGGTCTTGCAACAAATACCTCTACCTCTACCTTATTCATAGCTCTATTTATTAATACAGAGTCAATACCAGAATCTTTCATCTTTTCAATAACAATCTTCTTAATTCTCAAATCCTGTGCCAACAATCCTGCATATGCAGCCTTAGTAGAATACCAGACAGAACTCCATGTCTTATTGATTCCCATTCTTATTGCATTAGCATCTACTTTTCTTCCCATTATTTAACTTCTAACTCTAAATTAATATGTGATCTCCTTTTCAAAATTCTTGAAGATCTACCTCTTGATGCAAACCTTCCTCTTTTAATAGTCTGAGCTCCATCTATTGAGATATGACTAATTATTAAATCATCTTTATCTACACTATGTATTTCTCTTGCACTAGCAACTCCCGAAAGTAATGCTTTCTTTAGAAACTCACATCCTTTCTTATTTGTTAATTGTAAGATATCTAAGGCCTCATTCACTTTCTTACCCCTAATTAAATCCGCCACCAACCTCAATTTCTGTGGTGATTGTGCTATATTCTTAACTTGTGTTTTTGTTTTTTTCTCTTCCATATTTTTATTCTTCGAATCTACCACTACTACCATATACTTTAGCTAACTTACCCTTCTTAGCATGACCTTTAAACTTTCTCGTTGGAGAAAACTCTCCCAATCTATGACCTATCATTGACTCTTCAATTAAAACTTCTTCATGCTTCTTTCCGTTATGGATTCCGAATGTCAATCCAACCATCTCTGGAGTTATTGTCGATGCTCTAGCCCATGTTTTAATAGGCTTTCTATTACCACTCTCTAAAGCTTTCTTAACTTTTAACTGTAATTTTTCATCAATATATGCTCCCTTTTTTAGTGATCTTGACATATATGTATCCTTCTAAATTATTTCTTTGCGAAAGGTCTTTGAGGAGACCTTCTTCTCTTAATTATCATCTTTTCAGTTCTCTTGTTCTTTCTTGTTCTCGTTCCTATTCTATGAGCCCAAATATCCTTAGCTCTACCGATAACACCCTTTCCTTCTCCACCACCGTGAGGATGCTCAACTGCATGCATAGCCATACCTCTAACTACTGGTCTCCATCCTAAGTTTCTTCTTCTACCTGCCTTTCCTAATTTAACATTTACTCTCTCTTCATTACCTACCTGTCCTATTGTTGCAATACCCTCTGCTGGAACTAATCGAATCTCTCCTGATGGCAATTTAATCTGAACATACTTCCCTGTTGGATCTATACCCTGAACTACGATTGTTTGTCCTGCTGATCTTCCAAATGTAGCTCCCATTCCTACTCTGTTTTCCACACAATGTACAATTGTACCCGATGGAATGTTCTTAATCTTCATTGCATTTCCAGGTAATATGTCTACCTTCTCACCGGATATTACTTTATCACCAGCTTTTATTCCTCGAGGTGCAATTATATATCTTTTCTCTCCATCTGCATACTGTAAAAGTGCTAAATGGGCACTTCTATTTGGATCAAAGTACAAACCTAATACCTTTGCCTCTATTCCAAACTTCTCTCTTTTAAAATCTATTTTTCTAACTCTTCTCTTGAAACCACCACCTCTATGTCTTACAGTGATCCTTCCTTGGTTATTTCTTCCTGATTTCTGATTTTTAGATACAGAAAGACTCTTTGGTCCACCAGATTTCTCTAACATGGACCTATCTTCTAATTTTGTTCCTCTACGTGTAGAAGTTGTGGCTTTAAATTCTCTGACTCCCATTATTGTATATTTAAGAATTCATCAATTTTATCTCCCTTTTTAAGGGTAACTACTGCTTTTCTCTTATCACTCTTCCTAAAAGACTTATTACTTTTCCAATCTCTAAATCTCTTCCCTGGTTTAACTGTTATATTTACATCTAACACCTTAACTTTATATTTACTCTCTACTGCATTCTTAATCTCTATTTTGTTAATACCAGTATCAACAAAGAAAACATATTTATTACTCTCATTCGCCAAAGAGTAACTCTTCTCTGATACCACTGGTTTTAACAATATCTCTTTATTTTCCATTTACCAATCTGCTCTCTAAAATATTAACTGATTCTTTATCTATCAATATATTCTTATTTCCAACAACATGTTTTACATTTACTCTCATAGGGGTCAATACATTAATCTGCTTACTATTCCTCAATGCTAATCTGATCTTCTCATTATCAGATATCAGTAAGGTTTTAGTAGAAATCTCTTTTAAAGTATTCTTCCTAATATCTTTTAATTCTTTCTCTGAATCTATATTAAAAAACTTAACTGCATCTTCCCTATTCCTACCTGAAAGTACTATACACATAGCTTTCTTAACCATACCTCTGTTAATACTCCTCTTCCAATTTCTATTGTTTGGACCAAAAGTAACACCACCACCAACCCACAAAGGGGACCTAATTGAACCGTGTCTTGCTCTACCTGTACCCTTCTGTTTCCATGGTTTTTTACCTCCACCTGATACATCTCCCTTTCCTTTTACCGCAGATGTTCCCTTTCTCTCATTGCTTTGGAACACATAAAGGACTTGAGCAACTAAATCCGCGTTATATGGAACATTCCATACCTTGGGATTTAACTTTATATCTTCAGTTTTTTCTTTTTTTACTTTCTCTGCCATATTACTCTTCAATATATATTTTTACTAAATCACCATTTGAACCTGGTATTGGACCACTTATCAAAAGGTATGAATCTTTAATTCCAACAACTCTTTTATTCTTGATAGTTACCCTGTCTGAACCCATTCTCCCACCCATTCTTGTTCCCTTAAATACTCTACCTGGATCTGCACCTGCACCAATAGAGCCCGGTGCTCTTAATCTATCTGACTGACCGTGGGTTCTTGGTCCACCCTTAAAGCCATGTCTTTTTACTACACCAGCAAACCCTTTACCCTTTGATTCCCCACTAATAGTAACAATATCCCCTTCGTTAAAAGTCTCTGCAACTAAGTCGCTTCCAACCTTTAATCCCTCAGGTAACTCTCCTTTAACTAACCACTTATGCATAGGGACATAACCCAATTCCTTATATTGTCCTAACTGTGACCTCGTACCTTTCTTTTTACTACCGATAACTAATTCAATCTTATCAAGCTTAACATTAGCAATCTTACATCCAGTAACATCGACAACAGTAACAGGGACTGCCTTGTCCTTGCTGAAAATTCTTGTCATTCCTTTTTTTATTCCTAATATTGCCTTCATATATATTTTTATTGAATCTCGATACCAACACCTGCAGGCATTTGAAGATGCTGCAAAGCATCGATTGTCTTGGGAGTTGGATCGATTATATCTATTACTCTTTTATGAGTACCTATCTCAAAATGTTCCATTGAACTCTTATAGATGAATGGAGATCTATTGACTGCAAGTTTTCTTCTTCTTGTTGGAAGAGGAATTGGACCGGCTACTTTTGCCCCCGTACTTATCGCTGTCTCTATGATGCTTTTAGAAGATTTATCTAATACAACTGCATCATATCCTTTTAACTTTACCCTAATTTTTGAACCTATTTCACTCATTCTATCTTAAAGAGCTAAATTAAACTTTAAGTTCAGGGAGGTATTTCTACCCCCCTGATTACTTTCTTACTTAATAACCTCTGTAACTATTCCCTTACCTACTGTTTGTCCACCCTCTCTAATTGCAAATCCTTGACCTTTCTCTATTACTACTGGAGCCATAAGTTTGACTGTAAACTCTGTATTGTCCCCAGGAGCAACCATTTCGATTCCTTCTGCCAATGTTACTTCACCAGTTACATCTGCTGTTCTTACATAGAACTGTGGTTTATACCCAGTTATAAATGGGGTATGTCTTCCACCTTCCTCTTTACTTAGTACATACACCTCTGCTTTAAAATCAGTATGTGTTTGTACAGAGTTTGGAAGAGAAAGAGTTTGACCTCTCTCAACATCAGTTCTCTTAAGACCTCTTAACAAAATTCCAACGTTATCACCTGCTTGACACTCTTTCATTGATTTGTTGAACATCTCAATACCTGTTGCAGCAGTTTTCTGTGGTTTTCTACCCATTCCTAAAATCTCTACATCACCATTGAGTTTAAGTATTCCTCTTTCAATTCTTCCTGTAACAACTGTTCCTCTTCCCTCAATTGAGAAGACATCTTCAATTGGCATCAAGAATGGTTTCTCAACATCTCTCTCAGGAATTTCAATATATTCATCTACTGCTTTCATCAACTCTCTTGCAGATGCCATTCCTTCTTCCTCACCCTTTTGTGCACTCAATGCATTTCCAATGATTACTGGAGCATTTGCATCATATCCATACTTTGCTAAAAGATCTGATACATCAGCTTTAATTAATTCCAAAATCTCATCATCTGCATCTCCAAATTTGTTGATGTAAACAACCATCTTTGGAACACCAACTTGCTTTGCAAGAAGGATATGCTCTTTTGTTTGAGGCATTGCACCATCATCGGAAGATACTACTAAAATAGCACCATCCATTTGAGCTGCACCTGTGATCATATTTTTAATATAGTCTTTATGTCCTGGGCAATCTACTAGTGCATAGTGTCTTGTAGTCTGTTTCAAATTCAACATGTGCTACAGCTACTGTAATAGATTTTGCTCTTGACTCTGGATCTTTATCCAACTTATCAGTCATTCTTGCTCTATCTTCATCAGTAGAGAAAGAATTTAGAATACCTCTAACCAAAGTAGTCTTACCGTGATCGATATGACCCAAGGTTCCGATATTCATGTGTGGCTTTGTTCTTGTAAAGTCTGCCATTTAATATATTTAATTAATTTATATATTTATATTATTTATAAACAATGCAATACTCACGAACAACATTAAGCGAGTCTGCGTTGAATATTATCAAAAAGACTCAAGATATGCAAGTGTTTAAGATGTAATTTGATATATATGGGATATTCTATTTTCCCTTTACACCCGCAATCTCTTCCGCAACATTTTTAGGCACTTCTGAATAGTGAGAAGGTTCGATGTTTGCACTACCCCTACCACTTGTTATTGATCTCAATTCACTGGTATATCCAAATAGCTCAGAAAGAGGAACTAATGCATTTATTACTGTGATACCATTCCCAACATCTTCCGAACCTTGAATCTGACCTCTCTTACTACTTAATGACCCTGTTACATCACCCATATGCTGTTGAGGAACCTCTACTGCTACATCCATTATTGGTTCTAGAAGTATTGGATTTGCTCTCTTACAACCATCCTTGAAAGCCATAGATGCTGCAACTTTAAATGCTGCCTCTGATGAGTCTACCTCATGGTACGATCCATCAAAAAGTGTAACCTTAATATCAACAACAGGGTATCCAGCAACAACACCTGCTTTCAAAGTTTCTTCAACTCCCTTCCTAACTGCAGGAATATATTCTCTTGGAATTGAACCTCCCTTAATTGCATCAACAAATTCAAAACCTTTACCTTTTTCATTTGGTTCAATCTTTAACCAACAGTGACCGTACTGACCCTTACCTCCAGACTGTTTAACATATCTTCCCTCAGACTGTTCACATACCGACTTTACAGTCTCCCTATATGCAACCTGTGGCTTACCAACATTAGCAACAACATTAAATTCTCTCTTCATTCTATCTACCATGATTTCAAGATGTAGCTCACCCATTCCAGAGATGATTGTCTGACCAGTTTCGATATTACTCTCAACTCTAAAAGTTGGATCCTCTTTCACTAGTCTATTTAATGCCTCTGACATTTTCTCTTCATCTGACTTTGTAGCAGGTTCAATTGCTTGAGATACGACTGGTTCAGCAAATACAATCTGTTCCAATATAATTGGGTGTGCTTCATCACAGAGAGTATCCCCAGTAACAGAGCTCTTCAATCCAACAATTGCACCAATATCTCCTGCCCTAAGAGTATCAACCTCTTCTCTATCATCTGCATGCATAAGGACAAGCCTACTTATTCTCTCTCTAATATCTTTTGTCGAATTGTATACATACGATCCGGAATTTACAGTACCCGAATACACTCTAAAGTATGAGAGGTTTCCAATATGTGAGTCATTTACTATTTTGAATACTAATCCAGAAAATGGTTCCCCCTCATCTGGTTTCCTCTCTATTTCATTCCCTGTTTTAGAATGATCACCCTGTACAGGTGGGACATCTAGGGGGGAAGGTAAACAAAGAGTTATGTAATCCAATATTGTTTTAGACATTACTGTTCTTGAATCACCTCCTAGAACTGGAAATACCTTACTTTCTAAAGTCCCTTTTCTTAATGCAGCTTTTAGTTCATCTACAGTAATCTCTTCTCCAGCAAAATATTTTTCCATTAATGCATCATCCATTTCAACCAATGCCTCTATCAATATCGCTCTATGCTCCTCTGCTCTACCCTTTAATTCATCTGGTATGGGAATCTCTTTCAATTCTATCGAATCTGGAGAATCGTATGAAAAAGCCTTGTTAAGGACCAAATCTATATATCCATACAATTCACTTTCTCTTCCAATTGGTAATGTTATTGCTACTGCTTTGTTACTTAATCTGTTTTTAATTGTCTCGAAGCTTTTATCAAAATCTCCCCCGATGAGGTTAATTTTGTTCATAAAGCAGATTCTTGGAACTTTATATTTATTAGCTTGTCTCCAAACTGTTTCAGATTGTGGTTCAACACCCTTTCTTCCGTCAAAGATAACGACAGCGCCATCTAGTACTCTAAGTGACCTTTCAACTTCGGCAGTAAAATCAACATGTCCTGGTGTATCAATGATATTTATTCTATATCTCTTACTATCAAAATCCCAAAAGCATGTTACTGCGGCAGATTGAATTGTAATACCCCTTTCTCTCTCTTGTTCCATGAAGTCTGTTGTTGCAGCACCTTCATGTACTTCACCCATTTTGTGAATTTGTCCTGTAAAATACAAAAGTCTCTCAGTTGTTGTTGTTTTTCCAGCATCTATATGAGCAATAATTCCGATATTTCTAATTTGCTCTAGAGGCATCTTAACATCATAGGTTTGCATATTTAAAAATCAAAAAATTTAACACCTAATGGGAACTTAGGAATATACGCGGTATGGATTATAACAGACTAATCGATTTGAGCCAATAGCTTCTGAGCATTCTGAGATACAATACCCTCTAAGTCATACTCTATCGCCTTTTTAGCATACACCCTAGATTCTTCTAAATTCCCTTCTTGGAAGTTTAACTGGGCAACCAAGAGGTTATATCTTGGATCATACTGATCCAATTCCCAAAAAATATCCAATGTCCTTCTCGCTTCATCAAAATCCGTGCTATTAATCAAATACATTCCCTTGGAGTAAAGATATTCAGGTTTTAGCTCTTCACTTAGCTCTTGATAATTAATCTTCTTCATATAGTAGGTAAATCTCTCATTATCATTCCTAAGAGAATAAATATCCATGAAGTATAGAGGAACCCAATCTCTAGCAAAAATTCTCTCAGCACTCTTCATTGTTTCTAAAGCCTTCTCTGTTAGATTTTCTTTTATTAAAATATCAAGATATTCAATGAAAAGAGTCTCTTCTGCCCTGTTTCCCCCATATGATATCGCACTATCATAGTAGGAAAAGGAATTGTTAATATCATCTAAAAGATAGTAGTCTCTTGCTAGTACCCAATATATATACTGATTCAAATCACTCAAAGATGTACTATTCTCCAATACAGTAATACTCTTCATATAATCACCACTCTCATAATATGCTTTTCCTAAAATGTATATACCCTCAATATATTCTCCCATTTTCTCTAAATTAGGTTCTAAAAGAGCTATCGCTAAATATGGATATCCCATATCTACATACTCTTTTCCAAGTTTAGTACCATTGTACAGTTCATTGGTATCGAGACTCCCTAAGGTCTCTTCCCATCGAACATATTTCTCTCTCCATGTATCTCCTGGCTCTATATCCTTTATAGTATTTTTAGCCTTCTCTAAATCTGTTAATGCCTCTATATATGAAAGTATTAGATTCGCTTCTATATAAAGGTCTCCGCTAAAGTTTTCTTTTAACATATTCCTTGCCTTCTCAGTCTCTCCCTTTTGTAGATAAGATTTTGCAATACCCAACGAGGCTCCAGGTACTTTGTTTGAAAGACTCCTTGCTAATTGGTAGTTATATAATGCTTTGTCAAAATTTTTCGCCAAATACTGCGCATCTCCAATTAATGTATAAAGATTGGCTCTTTCAGAGTCCTCTAATTCCATACCAGATTCATCAAGGATACGCGTAGCATCATCTAATCTGTTTTTAAGTATAAAAATATCCACAATTCTTTCAAAGGCTTCTATTTTTGAAGGTATAAGTTCTGCTGCAGAACTTAATTTCTGTATAGCCAAAGTATAGTTTTTACCATCTATTAAGATATCTGAGTCTGAGACTATTCTGTTGTACTCATTTATCTTCTCCTCAGAGATTGTACATCCAGAAAGAAGAAAACCGGAGATTACAACTATGGTTACAAATAGAAATCCTTTTAGTATTTTATTCATACTTCATATTTTACACATGTTTTATCAATCATGCTATACTCTCAATAGTCCCTTAATATGTGGGATAGGTATGGACACTGAAAAATATCATAAAAACAACAGATTTACTGTTTTTAAATCTCTTCTTTTCCTACTATTACCACTAGGGTTTCTCTCTTCTTTTCTCATATATCATTCAAGTAAAATTATTTTTGCTCAAGAAGATTCTTCTCTTTCAGATACAGATGTAAAAGGCGCCTTCTTTATGCCTAATACCTTTGAAGAGAGAATCTCCTATGGACCAAAATTGATTACAATTAAAAAGGAAGAGAAGATATATACAGTACTTACAAAATTAACAGATATATATGAGATTCTAAGACAAAACAGTATAGAATTAGAGAGGCAGGATATTATATACATGAATACTGAATATCTACTCGATGGTAGTATTGTAAGAATTGTAAGATCAGAGACCATAATTGTTGAAGAGTTTTTTGATATTCCATACGAAGAGGAGATAGTAAAAAGCAATATGTATTTAAAAGGACAGAGAAATATATTCCAGGAAGGAGAGCTTGGAATTGGAAAGAGGATATTGTCAAACACATACGAGGATGGATTACTAGTCAATAGCGAGTTAATTGAGCAAACGGTTGTAAAAGAACCAATAAAAAGAATTGTAGAAGTAGGAACTTCCCTCTATCTATTAAAGGATATTGAACTTAGGGGTTACAACTGTCCTTTCTGGTATTCAGTTGTCGAATCAGGACCTTACACTCCTGAAGAGATGAGGTGGTTAAAATTCATCATGTACTGCGAATCAGGATGTAATGCAGAATCAGACAAAGATAATTACAAAGGACTTTTCCAATGGAGTCCATATTGGTGGAGTAGGCAATTCAAAGAAAATATATTTGATGGATTTGCACAGATTAAAAACACCATTGGGAAATATCGTGCTGGAGAATCAACAAGAGAAAGTCAATGGCCGGCATGTCACAAAAAATATAGGAGTGTATATCCCCTTTAATAGTATCAATTCTGCCAACTGAAATAGTCACAAATATCTTGGGGTATCTCTCCAAGAAATCTTGATGGTATTTGTGTACTATACCCCTCTCTAGTTAATCTCTGTTCCGTAAAAGTAAGAAAAAGTTTCTCTTTCGCCCTTGTAATACCTACATAACACAATCTTCTTTCCTCCTCTAACTCATCTTCATCTGTAAAAGATCTTGAATGAGGAAGTATTCCCTCTTCTACTCCAACGATAAATACATAATCGAATTCTAATCCTTTTGAGGAGTGAAGTGTCATAAGGTTTACATAGTTACCACTTCCATCCTGATTTTTACTCTGTTCCTGCTCAATTAGATTAATCTCTTGTAAAAACATATCTAAAGATTTTTCTTTATATCTTACTGCATAGCTACCTGCAACACTCTTAAGCTCTTCAATATTTTCCTTCTTGTACTCTGCTTCTTCTGTTCCATCATCTATCCAATCTACATATTTGGTTTTCCTAAGAATCACATCTATTGTAGAAAGAACATCCAACCCTTGTGTCTCTACATACATACTTCCAAATAATGAGACAAGGAGTTTGTATCTTCCCATTTCTTCTCTTTGTGAAGAAATTTTCTCATGCATCTCAGTAGAGATATTTAAACTTTTTTCAAGAGAGTTCTCTATCTCATATGTAGTAACAATTAATTCTCCAACGGAGCAACCACATTTTTGAGCAATAGAGTGGAGATGGGCTACAGATTTTGTTCCCATCTTTCTTACAGGCACATTTAATATTCTCGAGATACTTAAATCATCTTTTAGATTAAATAGAAAACGCATATAGCTTAA
>DCUE01000027.1 GCA_002328465.1 Candidatus Dojkabacteria bacterium UBA2222 | reverse complement strand
GGGAGAATACAGACCCAGATACAGAATATGTTTACCAGCATGTGATATATCTTAACGGGAAATTAGATAGTACAAGGCTTAAGTTTGGGGTTGGGAGTGAAGAAGAATATACCTGGGGTTATGTAGATAACCGTTTCTACTTCTGGGAGATACGGTATGAACCGAAGGATACCTTTAAGGGATATTACAACCACACGTCAGATATCTTTGTTTTTGGGTTAAATACAGAGGTTCCAGATTCGGCCTGGGATTTATTAGAGGAATACAACAAAACAGAGGAGGTCTCTGAAGAGATTGAAACTCCGAAGGAGGAGTCACCCAAGGAAGAACCAGAACAGAAGGTATCTGAACAAAAACCGGTAGAGGAAGAAAAAGTGCTGGAGGAGAAAGAGGAAGTTCCCCTTATTGACGAAAAGAAGCAGATGGGAGCGATACTGACTAGAGAAATCAGACCTACTATTACAGAACAACCACAGATACAGGAGGAAGACTATAACTGGAATTTTAAGAATTCCTCGCTTCTAGGCACTTCTGAAAATAATAGTGAAGAAGATGGTGATATCCTCTGTAGATTTAAATATTACAAGAGTAAGAAATCTTTTGAAAAAGTTTTTTGTAAAGATTCTACACTAGAATTTACTAAACAAGAGATCTACCCCTTCTCAGATGAATATTCTTTGGATATAGAAGGGACAGTTGATAAAGAAATAAGTATACAAGTGGATAGCTATGATTGTGTATTTGATATCTTGAAACCAAAGACATGGTTTGGATGTAGTGCGAAATTTATTAAGAGTGAGGTTCTTAAGATTCACCCACATATGTTCTTTAAGGTATCTCAAAATGGGAGGAGTGTACCCATAAGATCCTTTAATACAAAGAGGGATAATTTCACATTATTGGCTGGATATGTGAGAAATACAGAAGATTTTAAATTATCTCATACCTATAGAATTATTAATGGAGATTACGATATCTTCTATGACCATAAAACAGATATTCCTCTTAACCCAGAAGTTATCACAGAGAAATCATCTCAAGGAAATTCCCCTAGGGCATTTAGATTCCCCTTCAACAAATTAATTGGTGTAACACAGTGGTATGGAGAGACAGAGTTTCAAAGTCCACATACCGGAATAGATTTCGGAGCGACAAAAGAGAAAGTTGCCTCCGTTGGAGATGGTGAAGTTGTTGGAAAAGGCTGGGATAGTTATTATGGAGAGTGTTTATCTGGAGGGAATTTCATAAAGGTAAAACATCCGAATGGTATGCATACAACATATTTTCATCTTGAAGATATATATGTTAATACAGGAGATTTAGTAAGGAGGGGACAAGTCATTGCAAAGAGTGGAAATACTGGATTTTGGAATTGTCAAAAGCTAGACTACCATCTTCATTTTGAAACTAGGTTAAACGCTAATTACAAATCTCATACTAATCCCGTTCCTTACATAGCAGTAGATTGGAATAAGATCCCAACTTTAGGTGCAAAATATAATCCTGGAAGGCTTAGTGGAGAGAATCCTCATCCGGGGATGTAATTTAATAAGTTTACTTAAGTAAGGATGTTTACAGATCTTGTTTCTAAAATAACAATTATTCTTTTGAGTCTTGTACTTACATTTTTACCTAGTGATCTACAAGAGAGATTAACTACTGAAAGAGAGTTCAGAGAGATAGAGAACATTACAAATCCTCAACAGGTGATATGGAGGGATGATAACAGGATCCTGTTTGTTCTTGAAGAGAAATTACTGGAGTACAGTGTTGAGGAAGAGACTCTTACAGAGATCGGACAGAGGGAACCTAACGAATTCCTTGGGATTGGGGAAAATGGTGAGATTATTTTTTGTGGTATTGAGCATTACATAATTTCCTCTCCAGATGAATTCTCCACAAAGTTCGCCATAAAAATACCGAATCAAGAGAAGAAGGATTTATATTTCTTTGAGACAATACGTCCGCTGTTTATAAGTGAGGAGAGAATAATTGCAGTAACTGCTTTAGATTTTTTAGAAGAAAATTTTTACAGAATAGATATTGAAAATGGAGAGAGAAAACAGATAGCACCTCTTAGAAAGGTAGAAGGGAAAGCTCTAGTTCCTAAAGATATACAGTTTAAAAAGGCCTACATTAGAAATAAGGGGAGGTATGTGGTTGAAGATATATTTGGGAATGTTTATCTGTTTATTGAACAAACCAATCCGCAGGGGCATATCCAAAGAAATATCCCCAGCTTCCTAAAAAGAAAATAACTATGAGAAGCCCAACCAGAATGGTTAGCAACTTCTTATTCTTTATCGCCAGCAAATATTTAGCAAAGATCAGATACATTATCGAGATAACTGGGAAAATGTACCTACCTTGCAAGGCAAGATCCATCCAATCATGAGTTATATATGTCCAATAGTTAACATAATAGGCAACAATCAAAGTATAAAAACCAAATACAAAAAGAAGTCCCTTCTCCTCAGCTCTCATCTTTTTTCTATTTTTAAAGACTAAAAACAGACCAATAACTAGATAAACAAAATAGGGAACTAAAAATTCATACCTCATAAACAAAGACTTATCTCCCATAATCCCAAATATCTTCTTAGACATCTCTACAACCCAGTAGGGGAAATAGAAGAGGGGATTGATCCTCTCCCCTGTTAGTACTAGTTTGAAAGCATCAAAAATATTTCCTTCGAAAACTTTCGGAATTTTATAAATATTTCTGTAAAAAACTCCATTCTCCAAACACTGCTCATAAGTCAACATATCTAAGCAACTTGGCCCTAACTTTCCAAATCTAATTATATTTATCCCATACACACCAAAGTTCAAACCAACTAGGATAAGAAAGCCAACTAATAGCAAGATATTCGGGAGTGTCAAAAACTGTGCAAAATACTCTCGGTTCAAAATCTTTTTCCTAAAAGTAACAATTGCCCAAACAATAAACAGAAGAAGAGCTAAAGGAAGAGTACTATTCTTAGTCAATGCTCCCAAAAGAAGAAATATAAATATTAAGAGCGTGTGAGATAACTTCTTTGGTTCTTGTAGAAATCTAACTAGGAAATACATTGCAGCTGTAGATAGCAATACCGTAAGGTTGTCGTAGTTAATAGAAGAGGACAAAAATACAAACATCAGGGTATTAGAGAGAAGAAATACTGGAAGAACTTGTCCCCATTTGTTCTTTATTAATCTCTTGGAAATTAAATATACTAGGATTAATGTCCCAACTGCAGTTAAAACATTACTTAAACGCAATACCGTAACCTCATCAAAGTTAAAAGTCATTTCGTTTAGATTTAATATCCTCCCATTTATCCAAAGAGATAAATAGGGGATCCTAGTAATATCTCTCCACTGGTATGTCCCTGGTGTGTTCTCTGGTATCCCTAATGTCTCAGAATAGGCTTGAGAGACTTCTAAATGGTAGTAAGAATCTGGAGACACTCCCATTCTTAGGTTCAGCGCAAGATAGGTCGAAAATATAAGAAACAAGAGGATTGTTAAACCCAACAATATCTTTGGGGCTTTCTCATTATTTGTAAACTTCTTGAATATGTTCATTTAAGTATAGGATTATATCAGTACAACAAGCTTTCAACCACCCTTAAGCAAAATTAAAGAAGCTTAGATAATACAAAGACAATAAGGGCAATGTTTACTACGACCTTTAGAAATATACTAAAGAACACCCCTATTAATGAACCTATTCCAGATTTAAAAGCTTCATTTAGATCTTTATGTGCAAAGAGAAGTTCAAAAAGGGTAGCCCCTATTAAAGGTCCTAATATGAAGCCAATAAAGTTACCGATTATAAAACCAAATATCCCTCCTAATATTGCTCCTAGCATTCCCCATTTACTACCTCCCATTTTCTTAGCACCTAATGCAGCTACTATGTTGTCTATGAAGGTGGATAGGATTGCTACAAAAAAAAGAATTATTA
>DCUE01000036.1 GCA_002328465.1 Candidatus Dojkabacteria bacterium UBA2222 | reverse complement strand
AAATAGCTCTAGATTATGAAGATACATCCTTTTGGGGGAAAATCTCTATAGAACAGTTTAATTCCACTACTCTTGCTGACTTCAAGATGTATGATATTAACTACTTTGATTTCGGATACGCCCTTACTGTACATAAGGCTCAGGGTAGTCAGGCAAAAAGGGTTGTTGTATTCGAAGAGAGATTTTCCAAAATGGATGACGATACCTTCTCGAGATGGCTATATACTGCTGTAACCAGAGCTGAAAAAGAGCTATATATTGTTGCATAGGGATTTCTGTTTGTTTTATGTCATTTTGAGATATATAATTAGATATGATTATTAACAAAGCAAAAGATGAAAATATACTTAGGGAAGCTTCTAATATTTCTTTAAATATATTAAAACAGCTTGGAAAAGAAATTAAAGAAGGAATTACACCACTTGAATTAGATATTAAAGCTGGAGAGCTATGTAAAGAGTATCGTGTTAAACCTGCTTTTAAAAGAGTAAAAGGGTATAACTTTAATACATGTATATCTATTAATGATGTTGCAGTACACGGTATCCCAAAAGATATTCCCCTAAAGAATGGTGACCTCATTTCTATTGATTTTGGCATTATTCATAAAGGTATGTATACAGATCACTGTTGGACATGGAGTTTAGGTAAACCTAATAAGGAGAATTCTAAGCTTCTTAATGCTGGTAGAGAAGCTGTTGAAAACTGTATTCCCTTAGCAATCTCTGGTAATCATACTGGAGATTTAGGAAATGAAATGGAGAGAGTTGCAAAAGAGAATGGGTTTAATATATTAAAGATATTTGTTGGACACGGTATTGGAAAAACATTACATGATATTCCAGATATACCAGCATATGGAAAGAAAGGTTCAGGTTCTCTCTTGGTAGACGGTATGGTTATTTGTATAGAGTGTCAGGTAGTAAATGATAACGGTAGAATAGTGATTGATAAGGATGGGTGGTCTGCAAAAACAGAGAATGGTGGTAATAGTGTAATGTTTGAATATATGGTTATTGTAAGAAAAGATAAGCCCGATGTATTAACAAATACTTTAGATTGGAACACAGTTTTATAATCCCCTAGAGTTGAGAGTCCTATAGTAATATGGTATAATGTATGTAGGTTGAATAACCTATTTATTCTCTATTGTTTTAATACGATTTAGAATAACTGCTCATTAAAAAGGTCTATTCTTCTTCTCCCATTATTTCCCCCTTATATATGCATTTTATACATATAGAAGGTATGTGTAGGGGTGAAATAAACATAAAAACTTAAAAAACTTTTTGAAAAGGAGAATGAAATGAACGAAAAGAGAAAGAAAGCGAATCGTGTAGCGTTTTTTGTAATTGGGATTGCTTTAATCTGTGCTTTAATTGTTATTGGAGTACTATTTGCACAAGCAAAGGCCAATAGAGAGTACGGATTAGCAAATGCTCAGAGGATTTATGAATCCATGACTCTTCAAGGGAATTTACCTTGGACAACAGACGATTACAAATTAATTGCGGTCATTGACTGTGGAGATCGAAAGATCTTTGTTGAAAGTCAACAGACATTTGGATCAGAAATCCTAAATTGCAGTTATTTTGTTGCTCAGAATGTTGAAATTGTACATGGAGTAGATCCTATTGCAACAGAACGAGGCACTTTAACCTTTCGGGAATACGTTTCACCATCAGAATAGGCCAAAGAGGGTCTTATGATTAGCTTTAATGCTAAACATTTGCCACAAGCAATGTATCATGAGACCCTCTTAGACCCCCTTATACATCTCTTCTAAGAATGGCGTTATCTGTTTCTTTCTACTTACTATATTTGGAAGAAATATCCTATTATTTACTATCTTTGTGTTTAAAAGATTCTCAAATAGTTTAATATCTTTTCCAACTATTAATAACATACAACCGTATTTCTCTACATCAGTTAACATAACAAGTCTTAGATCAAAAGGGGTTTTTACATTTAGAATATTCATCTCATTTATTAATCCCTCTATATCAAATCTCTGATAATCTAGAGTCTCAACCTGTGAAATAGAGACCCTTCTATCTTTAATATCTATATTTCTAATATCCATATCTATAATTTCAGAATTAGTAAGAGTATGCCAAATATCCTTTTTAGTAAAAATCTCTCTGGAATATCCCCAAATATCTTTAATATTACATATGTTATTCAATCTACTTGCCATATCTATATCTATCTGAATAGTCGTTGGAGACTTTAATCCCAAGGTATCATCTAAAATCCCAGAAAGTAATATATGTGCAATATCCCTTGAAAGAGGGATATTTGCATTAAATATCTTCTCAACAACTAAAGTTGTTGTACTACCACAAGGCCTAATTGTTAGACGTTGAGGAATGATGTCCTCTAATTTAACATCATGATGATCTATAACTTCAATGATATTGGCATTCTCCCACCCCTTCGCCCTATCTCTCTCATATGTATGATCAACCAAAACTATATTTAATCCAGTTATATCTGGAATGAGTTGAGGTATTGGCGTATTGTATTTCTCAAAAACCCATTCTGTAAGAGGGTTAACCGTATCACATCGTATTGCAAAGTAGTTGAACTCCCCTATTCCCTCTCGAAATTTCTGATATGCCATTGCAGAAGCAATAGAGTCTAAATCTGGTTTGGTATGTCCAACAATATATATATTCTCTTTGATATTTTTCATAGGCAGTATATGAAAATGATAACAGATGGGTGGAAATATTCATAGATTTTTGTATTATTATGATAGAATATGAGGTTATAAGTTTTAAGAGTCTGGATATGTCTGAACATAATGAAAAAATATATGATATAGCAATAGTTGGAAGTGGTCCTGCTGGCTTTAGTGCAAGTACTTATGCTAGTAGGTATAAGTTAAGTAATATTGTTTTCGGGAAGCTACTGGGAGGAACTATTTCAGAAGCTCACAAGGTCTGTAACTATCCAGGAGTTAGTGATATTTCTGGATTAGATTTAGGTATGAACTTCTATAATCAGGCAAAGGATTTAGGTGGAGAGTTTAAATCAGAACAGATTACTGATATTAAAAAACAGAATGATACATTTGTTTTAACATCGGATAATGGAAATACATATGTATCAAAAACTGTAATATTAGGAATTGGAACAAACAGAAATAAATTAAACCTCAAAAATGAGGACTTCTATCTTGGAAAGGGTCTCTCATACTGTGCTACATGTGATGCTATGTTCTATAAAGAGAAAAGAGTTGCTGTTGTTGGTGGAAGTAATGCCGCTGTAATGGCTGCTTCTATGCTCTCTGATATTGCTAAGCAGGTATATATAATATATAGGGGAACGGAGTTAAGAGGAGAACCGGTATGGATAGATGAGGTTATGAAGAAACCAAATATTGAGATAATATTTACTACTGTATTGATAGGTTTAGAGGGGGAACAAAAATTAGAGAGAGTAAAGCTCTCAAGAGCTTTCAATGGGCAAGAGACGCTCGATGTAGATGGTCTCTTTGTTGAGATAGGATCTGAGCCTAATGTTGATTTAGCAAACAAATTAGGTTTAGAACTTGATGATAAAAAGTATATTAAGGTAAATAGTGATCAATCTACAAATATGCCTGGTGTATGGGCTGCAGGGGACTGCACAAGTGCATCTAATAGGTTTAGGCAGGTAATCACAGCTGCTAGTGAGGGTGCTATTGCTGCAAATTCAATATTTACTGCATTAAAGAAGGGTTGTGGTTCAACAGAGATATATTAATCTACCTTTGAGTTAACGAAATCTACCCACTCCTGTAGATAGTTTGAGCTTGACCATACTTTATCTTTCCCAACACCATACTCTATTCTTCCACCGTAAGATTCAATTAAATCAGCTTCTACTTTTAATCCACTATTTGGATCGTTTCTATCTTTTTCATTTCTATCTCCTCCCTTTGTAAATACATCTGGTCTTATTATNNCCCTTTTTATTTATACATCTGCTGTCTCCATCTATAATTACTACTAGAACATCTCCAAACTTTTTTGATTCTAACCAGATTGATACATGTCCAGGATGAATTGGATCGTAATATCCTGATGTACAAACAATCTTCTTGCCTTTTAACTGTGTATCTTTTAGTCTTTTGATTTCTTCTAATGAAACAATCATAGTCTTATATTTAAAACTTATTTATCATTTAATCAGGTTCCTATGTTTAATGCAATATATATAATATATTGGTATATAGAAGTATATAACACAACCCCTAGTATTTATTACAATACGTGAATACAGCATGTTGTAGCCAATAACTCAGATTTGTATAACTACAGGACTTTGACGACTACAATCTGTTGGGGTAATCTGGATTACTAAATACAACCCATTGTGTAATGAGATGTCCATACTGTGCATGCACTACATCAAAAGTAGTAGACAAAAGAGATAATACTGATGACTTCTCTACTAGAAGGAGAAGGCAGTGCCTAAGATGTGGAAGAAGATATACAACATATGAAAGAATTGAGAAGGTTGAGGTTGTAGTTATTAAGAAAGATGGCTCTTTTGAAGAATTTGATTGTGAGAAGTTAAGGAAGGGTATTAAGAAGGCTATTAATACAGAAAAGGTTAGTGAAAGAGAGATTGAAGAATTCTGTGAAGTTGTAACAAGAAAGGCAATGATTAGTGCAAACCCTATTACAACTACCGAGATTGGAAATATGGTACTGGATTGGTTAAAGACATTAGATCCTTTAGCATATATGAGATTTGCTTCTGTATATAAAGATTTTGAAACTGTTAATGATTTAAAAAAAGAACTTGAGAATCTAATTTAGAAATATACTGCCGTGTCAAAAACTGCTACAAAAATAAAAGTCCAATTTAAGGTAAGAAAAAGAGATGGGAGATTGGTTGAATTTGACCAAGAGAGAATAACTACATCAATATTTAAAGCTGCTGAGAGTGTTGGAGGAGATGATAGGGAGAGAGCCAAGGAGGTCTCTGATAAAGTGGTTAAGAGATTGATAAAAAGATATTCTACTGATGAGGAGATAACTACAGAAGAAATTGCTAATGAAGTAAAAGAGACTCTTAAAGATATGGGACATGGTAAAACTGCTATTGCTTTAGAACTGTTTGTTGATTTAAGAAATAAGGTAAAGAATATTAAATCTCTAATAGATGCAGAGGAGTTAGTGAGAGGATATATTGGTGAGGAGGATTGGAGAGTTAAAGAGAACAGTAATATGGCATACTCATGGCAAGGGTTGAATAATCATATTTCCTCTTCTGTTCAAGCAAATTACTGGCTATACTCTGTATATCCAAAACATATTGGGAATGCACATATAAATGCTGATATTCATATTCATGATTTAGGAATGCTAGCAACATATTGCTGTGGTTGGGATTTGAAAGATCTCCTCCTAAAGGGCTTTACAGGAGTACCTGGTAAGATCTCTTCTGCTCCTCCTAAGCATTTTGGAGCTGCATTGGGTCAATGTGTTAACTTCCTCTATACTTTGCAACATGAGGCTGCAGGGGCTCAGGCTTTCTCTAGTTTCGATACTTTACTTGCTCCTTTCATTAGATATGACAAACTCTCATACAAAGAGGTAAAACAGAAGATGCAGGAGTTTCTTTTTAATATGAATGTACCTACCAGGGTTGGTTGTCAGACTCCATTTACAAATATTACAATGGATTTAGTTCCCCACGGTATGTTAGCAAAAGAACCAGTGATTCTAGGGGGTAAACCTCAAAAAGAGAAGTATGGTGATTTTCAAGAGGAGATGGATATGCTTAATAGGGCGTTCTGTGAGGTTATGATGGAGGGAGATGCTCAGGGTAGACTTTTCTCTTACCCTATTCCTACATACAACTTAACAAAAGATTTTGATTGGGAGAGCCCTAAGTACAAACCTTTGTGGGAAATGACTGCTAAGTATGGTATTCCATATTTCTCAAACTTCATTAATTCCGATATGAGCCCAGATGATGCTAGATCTATGTGCTGTAGATTGAGATTGGATAACAGAGAGTTAAGAAAGAGAGGTGGAGGTCTATTTGGTGCTAATCCTTTAACTGGTAGTATTGGTGTTGTAACTATTAATATGCCAAGAATTGGATATTTAGCAAAAGATAAGAAGAATTTCTATAAGAGATTAGATAGTTTAATGGATATTGCAAAGGAGAGTTTGATAATGAAAAGAAGCCTAATTGAAAAATATATGGACAGGGGTCTATATCCGTACTCAAAATTCTATCTTAAGGATGTTAAAGAGAGATTTGGTGAATACTTTAAAAATCATTTTAATACAATAGGGATTTTAGGATTAAATGAGGCAATGATAAATTTCATTGGTGAAGGAAATGGTCTTACATCAAAGAAAGGAAGAAAGTTTGGTTTAGAGGTTATGGATCATATGAGAGAGAGATTAATGACATATCAATTAGAAACTAATCAATTATTCAATTTAGAAGCAACTCCTGGAGAGAGTACAACATATAGATTTGCGAAAGCCGATAAAAAGAAGTATGGAGATGATATTATTGCAGCTTCAGATATTGGTAAGAAAATGGGTAGTGCACCCTACTATACTAACTCTTCTCAATTACCAGTAGGGTTTACAGATGATGTGTTTGAAGCTCTAGACTATCAAGACGAATTCCAATGTATGTATACTGGTGGTACTGTACTTCATGTATTTTTAGGAGAAAAGATGCCCTCTGCCGAAAGTGTAAGTGTTTTTGTTAAGAAAGTAGCTGAGAATTACAAACTCCCCTACTTCTCTATAACACCAACGTTTAGTGTGTGTCCTAAACATGGATATATCTCTGGTGAGCATGTTTACTGTCCAAAATGTGATGCTGAATCAGGATATATCGATGGAATGCCCTTTAAAGAAGTTATTTAATATTTTACTGTCCCGTAAATGACAAAAAAAGAAAAGCAAGTGACAAGACAAAAATGTGAGGTATACTCAAGAGTCGTTGGATATATTAGACCTGTTACACAATGGAATCCTGGAAAACAGTCAGAGTTTAATGACAGAGTTACATTCCATGCCTAAATGCTAATCTCTGGATTTCAAAAATCAACACTTTTAGATTATCCTGGCAAGGTTGCATGTCTCATATTTACATATGGTTGCAATCTTAGATGTGAGTACTGTCATAATCCAGAGTTAGTAATATTCCCTTGTAATCCTTCTACCATTGTGAAGAATGATGATATTTACTCTTTCTTAAAAGAGAGGAAAGGTCTATTAGATGCTGTAGTGATTACTGGAGGCGAACCAACTATCCAACCAGATTTAATTTCTTTTATACAGAGGGTCAAAAAACTTGGTTACCTTGTTAAGCTTGATACAAATGGTACTGACTCAAAAATTGTTAAACAGATTTTAGATTTAAATATTGTTGATTATTGGGCTATGGATGTTAAGTATGAGAAAGAGTTGTATATTCAGAATTTAGTAGATAAGGTTGATTACAAAGAGATAGAGAAGAGCATATCTTTGCTTATGAAGAAAGCTAGGGATTATGAATTTAGGACTACCTTTGTTAAAGGAATACACACTTTAGAGTCTGCAAAGGGTATAGGTGAACTAATTAAAGGAAGTAAGAGATATTATATTCAGAATTTTAGACCAGGAAAGACAATTAACCCTACTTTAAGTAATAGGAACTCCTTTACAGAGAAAGAGTTAGAGGGGATTAAGAGGGTAATGAAAGAGTATGTTAAAGATGTTGAAATTCGATAATTTCTAAATATTAGGATTGTCTAAAACCTTTATTACTTTCCCATTAATCATTGAATTACTATTAGAATCCAAATATATAGGTTTATGAATTAAATTACTTGATTCAGGATAAAGGATTACAATATCCTGCTCTCTCTTAATATTCTTAACAGTTGCACAGCCATCTACAATGGCAACTACTACATCTCCATCTTCATATTCAACATTCTTTTGCACAACAAGGTAATGTCCCTCTTCAAGATTCTTTCCATCAATACTTCGCATATTCATGGAGTCACCTTTCACTACTAAACCAAAAAGATCCTTTTTATTTCCTAATAAGGTTCTATCAACCTGAAGTATACCAAGGTTCTGTTCATCAGCTAATACCATTGGGGTACCTGCATTAGCATATCCTAGAATAGGTATACCAACTAAATATTCATATACAGCATCATCCTCACTATCATTTACGATTTGAATTCCTCTTGGTTCGCTGGTTCTAATGATATATCCTTTCTTTTCAAGGGCCTCTAAATGGCTTACAACGCCTCTTTTAGTACTTATACTAAGCATCTCTTGCAATTCTGTTAAAGAAGGAGCATATCCATTATCTAAAAAGAAATTCCTAATATGACTTAAGACTTTCTCTTGTCTTTCTGTTAATCTTTCATCCATATTCGGGGTATACTTAGTTTAATATTTAAGTATACCATTAGGAGTATACTCTTCAACTACTTATAGTATACTATTGTATCTGTATTCCCATGTGTATATACTAGAGATATATAAATTAATATATTTAAAAGATGGCAGAGGAGAAAAAAGCAGAGAAGGTATATACCTTAGAAGAGATTAAATACAATCCAGATAATCTTACAATGGGAGTTGTTGCTTGTATTCCTTTTGTAGGTTTNNAGATATCATGCAACACAGTTTGCATTCCTTAACGCTATGTATGTCATATTGATTATTCCAATTTTAGGAGCAGTAATATTTGGTCTATTAGGGTTAGTCTCTACAGTTCTCTTTATTCTAGGGCTTCTTAAGACTTCAAAGGGAGAGAGATTTGATATCCCATTTCTATCAGATATGGCTTTAAAGGTAATGAGTCAGATAGGGTAAAATTCTTTTTGTATTGATAATAAAAAA
>DCUE01000068.1:3016-9983 GCA_002328465.1 Candidatus Dojkabacteria bacterium UBA2222 | reverse complement strand
CTCTATACCGTATGATATTGAAGAGAAAGAGAAAAAGATTGTAAGAAAAACAATAATTTTTAGAAGACCTTTGGTACAATTCATGCTCTAATTGTATCACAAAAAACCTTTATACATATGATTATAGGGAGAAGAATTTCTATGGGCGCTCAGGAGAAGAGGGTTCAGAAAATACTTCTTGTAATTTTCTTTCAACAACAAAAGATGGGTTAACTGCACAGATAAAGACATTTGTATCAGACCAAAATTTCTCCTTCTTTGAATTAATTAGAAGCCCATCCCCCTCTAATTTATACATTGGTAATACAAGATTATTCGATGAATCATTGAAGAGATACAGCCTACTAATTTCTTTAACTGTATATTCAGAGATTACAGAAGATCCTCTTAAGGTTGGAGTCTGATTATAATATCTATCCTCTATGTTCTGATGTATTAACATTCTTGGATATCTCTGATTTTTGATAAGGACATACACTTGAGAAATAGGCATTGTTTGATACTCCTTTACATTCTGTTCTACCAATAAAAGAACAGATAAGTAGGAGACCTCTCCCTCGTCGTTTATTCTTAAAGTGAATGCGTTACCCTCTAAATATACAGACCCTATTTCAGTATCTTTCAAGATGAAAACCCCCTTATATTCTGTATCCTCTCCTGTTTGATTTTCTTCTGTAACCTTTATCTTACTTATCCCAAAGTTCGAACTAAAAAAATCTTCGACTTCTTGACTCGACATTATAGAAGAATTAAGTTCATAACCATCTGCAAAACTAGTAGTTAAAATTCTACTATTTGGAGAGTAGGAAAATGTTCCCCTATCGAATTCCAGATATGTTTCTTTTGAAGTATCAACTATCTTTTCATTTTTATAGAAAGTCTGAAGTATTGAAGTAAGTAATTCCATATTATCTCCCTGTACCTTATATACTTTATCCTCTTTAGGTATTTCTGGCTCTGATACTTGGAGATTTATGTTTAAATTAACAGTTGGTGTATAGAAAGGACTTTGAATATTCTTAATGTCTTCCTTTTGCCTGTTATTTGAGATATTTATTATTATTAATACCCCTAATACAGAACCTAAAATCATTCCTATAGCTAACCACCCTTTATATTTTTTTATAAATTCTTTTATTTTTCCCATTATCTACTACAGAATCCAGTTATATAACTACTTAGGGCACGTCTACAATCTGTTTCATATGCCCAACCCTCACTTTGTGCTATTGCGGCTAGAGTAGCTGCATCACAAGATGAAAGCATTGGTGTTTCAGTTGCGCGGATACATCCAGCAGCAGTATTAAATGAATATCCTCCACCATTATTAGAGAGATAGTCTGCTCCCCACTCTCTTAGTAAAGTACCATATATTCCACCTGAGTTTCTACTTTGAACTTGATGAAGTAATTCATGTATAAAAAGTCTTTCTAATGTTGGACAAGATGCGCCACCTATTCTGTCTGCCCTACAATATATACTTCCTGCACTATAGCACCATGCCCAATCAATATCATCACAATAATCATGCCCAGGACAAGTAATTAACTCAAGTGATGTCCCTATTCCCATTTCACTCGCAACACGATTATATATTTCGTGAATAGTTTCATTTCCATCTATACATCCAGTTTCATATGGTGGTTCACCTGGTCCAGGACCAATTGGTTGTCCTCCATAGGCATCACATATTAATACATCTCCTGGAGCGACATTCGTGTATGTGTAGTTTGTTTTATTAAATTTCCCAACGATCATCGTCCCCAGAAATAGGACTATTGCAAATATTGCTACGATTCCAAGTGCCATATATTTTAATATTACTAAGACACCCTTTAGCATCTTCATAAGCAAATCGGTAGCTATATAAGTCAAAACCGATGTAACTGCACTAGCTATTGGGCCAAAAGTCATTCCTAAGGCACCAACAACTGCAGTAACCAGAGATTGCATTAATACACGTATCCCTCCCCCCACTACCCATTTGCCTAAAAGTTTTTCTGCTCCCGTTCTAACAAGTAAATCTCTAAGTTTAGGATTGTTGAGTATTGCCTCTTGTATCTTCCTCCTGATTCCCTCTAATCTATTCGAGATTACCTTATTAATTGCCTGTTGAAATTTAAATGGATAACTAAAAGCTTCTCCTAATTTTCTAAAAGATGCTGATTTCTCCAATAATTTCCTCAAATTCTCTAACTGATCTTGGGTTAATATCTTTCCACTCCCCTTGTTTGCCATGAGGACCTTTTTCATCATATCATCAACAAGCTTTCCATAATCCTGTATATTCGCAGACATCATTTCTTCAAACATTGATTCTTTTAATCCATCGAATAGGCTACTTTTCGATAACATTCCATTTACAGCTCCCATGTGTTTGTAAGCCATTCTTGCGAAACCTTCTCCATTATAGAAAACCGTTTTGAACAAAGAGCCTGGTGTAAGATAATAGAGCGTTTCTCCCATCTCATTATATGCACTTAAAAGTCCGCTCTTATCTGTTTTCGCAATATTTATCTTTAAATCACCCACTAGTTTTTGTTCAACTGGATTGAGTATTTTATTATTATCTTCTCTAAAGAAATTTCCATTAATGATATTTTCGAAAAGACCTGTTCCATCCTTACTTAGCCAAACATTCTTCAAAGAATTAATATATCCCTCCCATTGCCCAATTTTACTAGCGAATAGACCTCTATTAATATTCTTAAGGATATCTTGAGAATCAGCTAATTTATCTTCTAATAACCGTCTTTTTTGAGGGTCTCTTTCAGAACTTATCTGCCCTCTAAGCTTCACTATTTCACTTGAGAGAACAGGTATTGTTTTTTCACTCATATTGATCGCCAAAAGCATTTTCTCATAAGTTCTTCTCTCTTCGGCTTGTGGTGAACCTGGAGCTACATTTCTTAGTGCTCCAATTCTTTCATAAAGATGCTGTTTCTCAAGAGTTCTATATAATTTAACTCCTTTTTTAGCATCTAAAATATCAATACTTTCACTCGAAGTTCCTCCAACAAATTTGGATGTTACTCTTCCAAAATTTCTCGCTTCATTTTGCCCATATTTCTTTGCTAAATATCTTTGTATACTCTCTTGTGAAAACTCACCACTTTGTGATGCACTTTTTTTATATGTTGATTTCTGGGTATCACTCATACTAGCCCAAGCTGGACCATGATCTATTCTCCCAATGGTTTCAAGTGCTCCTCTACCACCAGAAAGAATCTGCGTAAATTCACTCTTATCTGAACTACTCATGGTTTCCCAAGCACTCCCAAATGTTTGTCTCCCTATTAAATCTAAAGATCTTTGAGACATATAGTCAAAATGAGTCGGATACGAAGAGCCACCTCTCATGCTTTGTCCCATAGCTCTTGCAACTTTATAGCTTTCACTTTGTTGTGCAGCTTGTGTATTTGCTAAAGCAGCGGCTCTAACATCCGCATTTCCATATTTTTGTGCCCAACCTGTAACTACAAAATCCATCATTGTAGCACCTAAAAATGCTGCCCTTGCAGCTTTCCTATCTGCCTTCTGATCATCAATTGCCTTTTGTACAAAACCTGCAGGATCTTTTATAAGATCAACAATTCCTTTTGTTGTGAATTTCAATTCTCCATCTTCCTCGAATTTTACCGATCCAAGTTTTATATCTAATGCTGAGTTCATTTCCCTTGCAATTTGATCGGTCATAAATGTTGCCGGAGATGCAAGAGATGAAACTAGTGCATCAGTTAATACTCCTGTAGTATCAGGAAGATTCTCAAGTTTAACTGGCCTTCTTTTTACTTTTGGCTTTCTGGATTCTGCAAAGAGGAAATCATATATTCCCCCTATAGCATCATAATTTTCAGATTGCCTTTTTTTAGGCATATTTTTTCAAACCCAATATTATCTATTTAAACAGGCTACCGACCAAAGGAATCTTTGCAAGGCTACCCCTTGCACTTGCGATACCCTCCCCAAAAGCTTTATTAGGTTGTGCAGGGAACCAAGCTTCAAGATATTTTGGAGCTTGAGCAGCGAAGAATAGAACAACTATCTTCATAATTAGAAGGAATATTCCACTTGCTGCGTCAAAACCAGTTACACTATTATAAGTACCAGCATCTTCATACACCAATTTCCCAGGGAATCTCATTAATGCCTCAGCTTTAGAATTAGCTATTGCATTTGGTAAATTAACAATAAACAAGACAACTGGAAATACAAGAACATTCCTTAATATGCTTAAGAACCAGTTCTTAATTATATTCTGATTACCTGGTATTGCTCCGAGTGTTATTTGTAAAGGACCCATAATTACAGATATTAACAAACTAAAGTAGGCCTTATATAGTGTAATCAATACCCTTATTGCACCTGTTAATATTATTCCCAAAACAACAAGAATTACTATCACGCCGATTGTTCCAACAACACCAGCTATCACAGCTCCAACAACCCAACCGGCAGGATTAGATAGAATTGCAGTTAAACCAACAAGTCCTCCACCGGCTGCGGCAGCACCCCCCACTATTGAAGTAATTCCCAAAGCCCCTATCGCCCCACTTACTACTAATCCTATTCCTCCACCAACGGCACCTCCAACTCCTATTACAGACATCAATAACCCACCGAGAGAAGAGATAGGTGTAACTACATCAAGACCCAATATAGACGCTACTATCCCTGATATTACCCCCCCTATATCTATCACAAATCCAGCAATGGCGAAACTAAATGTAGCAAGAATAAGCGACGTGATAACCTTTGGTAGAACACTACCCAATGTTACTAAGGTCTGTCCTCCTAGTTTATGTCTAAACATAATCATAAAACCTGCAACAATCATTATAACCACAAATATTACATATGATATATTCAACACATTCCCCCATAAAATGGTAATACCAGAATTCGTTAACTCCTCATATCCACTATAATGTTTCTCCTGAGCATAAAGCGCTGTTGTAACATCGTCATATCCAGGAACCCATCTTTGTGCAAGATGTTGAGGTATATTTACTGTCGGATACATAGCATAAGCTATTGTTGCAGCATCTTCTGTCATACCAAGTAATCCACGTTTCAAGTCATATGGTATGTTTGGGTTTTGACCAACAGCTGCTCCTTCTGCAGTAATTTCTGGTGCAATAAGGGAGACAGCAGTCCAACCAGAATTTAGCATCTCAAGACCCTGACGACTATTCATATTGTCTTCGTCTTCCTTGGTGCCACTAATGGTATTATGAAAACTTTTGGTTCCATCCCAATCAGGAGAAATTCCCTCTTCCTGTGCATATGTATTAAAAGTCGCAAAGAAGAACAAGAATGTTAGAACTGTCATTAAAGAGAATCTAAACTCTTTTCTCTCTGTAATCTCTTTTAACCTAAGTCCTAATTTATATATTCTCTTAGTAACACTCATTTTATTTATAATATAAATTTAATTTACTGTAATTGAATCGCATCAGAAGCAGAACCCCTTTTACCATTAACCTGATTTTGGAGGAACTGCTTATAAGCTCCATCTGAAGGGGTAGAATCTAAAGTAGGAATATCATCAAGCTCTGAAACCTTTCTTTCTTTGAATAGATGTGACATATCCCATGCACAGAGTATATTACGCTCTTTCCTTTCGATAAAGGCTTTACACTCTGTTGTATAGTAAGTTTTATTTGAACCACTAGCTGAAGGTTCTAATGCAGATTTATTCCTAATATTCATATATGCATTTGTACATGTACTATCTATACAATCGTTCTCAGAACCAAACGGAGATGCCATTATTATTACTATATCTTCAACATATACACAGTCCTCTGAAGGAGGATCTGAAGTACATTTACCCCACAATCCATCTCCAATTGTTTGGAATAAAGCAACTAATCTCTCAACAATAGATAAATAACACCCTTCAAATTCAGAATTCCAAAGAATAAAGGTACTGTTATTCTTTGAACAACTTTCAATTACATCAGCCTCCTTAACCTTTGCTTTCTCTCCTGGAGTCCTATATGTTTTATCCAACATAACCTCTGACATTTTGTTTGATTTGTCAGGGTTTATATTAGCTTTGTTATTACACTCTTCACATTCGTTAAGCAGTTTTTTATCCACTCCTATTTCACCCTCATTTGTCGGTTCGTCTGATTTCGAACTAAACCCCAATTTGTAATCTGTAGTAAATGGCTTGTCTGCTGTCCACGAATTATATTCACTAATTTGAGTTCCAGGTGGTAATTGGGTATTCACCAAAGTTTCATCCATCTGCTCTCCTGCTGCCTTAAAGGTTGGAGTTTTACTAGTGATCAATCTATTGGAATCCTTAACCTCCATACCAGAGAATAGCTCGAGTGGAACTGTTACTTGAGAAAGGATTACCTTAGAAGATTTGCTAACAACATCACCCGATCTTGTACCTTTAGAAAAATCTACTTCTCCAGAAGAATCTTTACTACAAACAGATTGGGAAGAAATATTTATTGTACTCGAAGGACACATACTATCTGAACTTGTACTTGCTGCATATACATACCCCTCACTATCTTTCTCAACCTTAGATGGTTGTGATGTATCAGTTGTATTATTTTCTTTCGAAATGGTCTCTATTGACACTGGTACCTGTTGAGCAATACCGTAATCCAATTGAGAAGCAAAAACATCTTTGAATTGTCTGGTTACCCATACAATACCTATACATAGGACTGTTAATCCTAAAAGCAAAAACACTGGTTTTAGTTTCTCAATTACATTCTTCATTAATGCACTAGATTCGAGAGTATTAATTTAAATCTAATATTCCATAATCGGATAGTAGTTTTACCTTACTTGTAGTTCCACTTCCTATTTTACTTACATCCAATTCTATATCATTCTGAGATAGATTAAAATCGTATTTTTTACTGTCAGCTCCTAAGAAATATGCCTGTAATATATCAGAATTTGAGAAAGAAAAATATGAAGAACCATCTTCACTCCT
>DCUE01000068.1:730-3003 GCA_002328465.1 Candidatus Dojkabacteria bacterium UBA2222 | reverse complement strand
TGAATATCAAGACCCAATCTGATGGATCAGATGCATTAATAACTTTTCCTGCACGTGTCTCCAAAGGAGGTGGAGAAGAAAGAGTTGAGAGAGTCTTCAAAGAGTATTTTACCCCATCGTTATCATATACTTTAGTACCTGAATACACTTCAAAATAGTAGGTTGTATCTGGTTCTAATCTTGGACTCTCTATGTAATGAGAGTAGTATTTACCCCTTGTTGTTATACTATCTCTTGAATCTCTCATTTCATTGTTTATCTCTGTTTTACTTATCCCATACTTACAATATCCTTCTTCTTTTTCAGAAGATCTCCAAGATATTACGAAGTTTGTATCTGTTAAATTTGAAATAACAATCGTGTCCTCCCCAGAAAGGAGATTAGGTGTAGTATTTTCAGTAGTAATATTCTCCCAAACAACATCCTGTCTTGGGGTGTATTGAGTTGTAGGTTTTATGGGAACAACTGGTTCCTCTGGTTCCTTCGGTGGCTTTGGTTCTTCTGGCTCTTGTGGTGTACTAGTACCTAATATCGCTTCATTTGGGAAATATGCAAGTAATTCATTTAATTCCATATCTTCTAGAGCGAGATTTTGATTTAACTGCCCATTGCTATTAAACAGCGTAGAATACGCTCCTTGTAAAACAGCTCCCTTGTTAACGCCATCTCTTGCCATAACTACTAATTGAGTATCACTAGTTGTTTTAACCATACTTTTGTTACTTACACTTCTCATTGAGGAAAGCTCTACTATCCAATTCCCATTAGTAGGGACATCTGTTGATACAGGATATACGCTCTTATCCTTAAACATAACATAGACCATTACATTGTCTGCATCTCCCCCTTCAACGGAACCGTATACTGGATTAGGGACTGGTGTATCTTCTCCTACAGGTGCAGTAGAAAATTTATATTGTCCTCCCTGTCCACTATTATACTTATCCCCATCAGAAAGAAGGATAAATGAATATTCAGTTGAGGGTTCTAAGCTTTTAAGCTCTACATAGTGAGATGTTCTTTTTCCGTCCCCTCTTTTGTCCTTTACTGGGCTCTGTTCTGTTCCGTTTAAAACCGGAACAACATATCCTTCTACTTCTTTTTCTGTAACCCAAGTAATTGTTAAAGAGTTTGTAGTTAAATTAGATACCACAACTTCTTTTGGTGTAGCATCAGCACCAGCTTTAATTATTAACCGTACGCCCTGATATACCGCAAATATTGTTGCGGGTATTCCTAAGATTAGTATTAAGACAAACCTTAACTGTTTCTTTTGATATGGGGTTAAATTCATCTATTCATGATACAAGGTAAGAATAGCAATATCAACGATTAATACTATTTTTTACTCTTCGATGAAACTCCCTCTATGAAACTAGAAGCTATTCCCATTATTGATGATATTTTCCTTAATGGTACCAATATTGCACTATTTACTTGATACACAGTACCCTTAACAGTACTTACCATCTCGTTTAAATCTTGAACAATACCATTAACAATCTTTAGAGTTTCCTGAGCATCCATTATAATCTTCTTACTTTCTGTAACTATTCCACGAGAGTCTTTGATTAGCATGGCTAATTGGTATAGTACAAAACAAATAAAAGCAGTAAAAACCGCTATCAATATCATCCAGTATTCACTAGGTATCCCTTCCATTATTCTTTTCTCATTAAATTTAATCTATATGTACAATTATCATTGTTTTAACGCATATATGTCAAGTTGATGATATAATCGGTGATGTATAGGTTTTTTGTTAAGCACAAATTAAGTATAGATGATATTACTCACCTCTCAGATTCTGATAGTGAGTTTGTAATCAATCAATTAAGATTGAAGATTGAGAGCTTTGTTGAGATAGAAACATATGAAGCAATATACCTCGGAGTAATAACAGATATTAGTAAAAGTTCTGTAGAAGTAGAAATCTTAGAAAGGATTACGGAAAAAGAGGTTAAGGATAATTTAGATATAACCTTAGTGCAATCATTAATAGGTAAGAATAAGTTTAACTTCTTTTTAGAGAAAGCAGTTGAGATAGGGGTTGATAGGGTTATCCCTATAGAATCCCAATACTCTACCATCAGTAAAAACAAAGCTATAAAAGAGCACGGTCTTTGGAGAAAAATAATTAAGGATGCTACTGAACAATCAAGGAATATGAAACCAACAGTCGTAGAAGAGCCTATTAATCTAGATAAGTTAGAAATAGAGAAAACAGCTAACAGAATTTGTCTTTCTACAGAGAATGTTAAATATACAAGCCT
>DCUE01000068.1:0-582 GCA_002328465.1 Candidatus Dojkabacteria bacterium UBA2222 | reverse complement strand
ATTGTAGGAAGTATAATTAAGTATTTGAAAGGAGATATATAATGGGAAGAAAAAGAGTAAGAAATAATTATAAAAAACCAAGAAGTACTGTTAAGCAAGATAATAGTAAGTATTTTACAAAGGATGATATCTTTATATCTCGAATGGCAAGTATATTAGAAATACCTAAATCTCGAGTACTTGGCCTATTTAATCAGAGAGCTCTTACCACTATTCGTCTTAATTCTCTAAAAGGAGATACTAAGGAGACATTTCATAGATTAAGATCTCGAGGTTATATTCTTAAACCAATACCTTGGGCTCCTAATACATATGTTGTAACAAATAGGGATAAAGGAGAAATTTCTCAAATAGATGAATACAGAGAGGGAACTTTTTATATTCAGGATCTTTCAAGTATCCTTGCTACATTAATTCTAGATCCAAAACAGGATGAACGTATCCTAGATATGTGCTCTGCTCCAGGAAGTAAAACAACTCATATTGCAGATATTACAAAGAATAAGGCTACTATCTTAGCTAATGATATAGAAGTTAGTCGTACAAACTCTCTTAGGAATGTAATAGATCAATTTGGTGCTA